>MNUR01000114.1 GCA_001871115.1 Elusimicrobia bacterium CG1_02_56_21
CTGATCCAGGCCGCGACTTCCCCGGAAAGGGCGGCGTCCTCCGGGCCCTGCGGCGGCCTGGCCCACATCCCCCTGGCGTAGAAGCGCTGCTCAAAAGCCTGGTCCGCGTCGTCAAAGGATGTTTCGCGCCGGCGCAGGCGCCATAACTGCGAGGCTTTATTGTAAAGGATGCCGAAGAGGTAGGTTTTAATTGCGGAACGGCCTTCAAAACGTTCTGCCGCGCCGAGGTAAGAGACAAAAGTATCCTGTACCAGTTCCTCCGCGTCGGATTCGGGAAAGCCCATAGCCAGGCAGCCGGCGAACAGCGGCCCGCTGTATTGCCTGACGAGTTCTTCAACGGCGGCGGCGTCGTAGCGGGGGCCGCCCGGCTGTTCCTTAAAGGTAGTGTGAGCCATAGCTTTAAAGTAGAATTGTAACATTTTGGCGGTTTCAGTCACCTATATGCAGACGCGAAGACTAAGGGAGACTGATAATGACTATGCTAACTTTTGCGGGGCTTTCCGCGGCGGCGGCGCTGGCATTTGCCAACGGCGCCAATGATATCTCAAAATCCATCGCCACGCTGGTCGGCAGCGGCGAGGCGGATTATAAAAGAGCCGTAATTTTAACTTCGCTGGCTGTCGCTTCCGGCGCCGTTCTCGCCGCGGTCTGGGCTGTCAAGATGACCTTGCTGTTCACGAACGGAATGCTCACGGCGCAGGCGCAGGTCACCCAGCTCTTCGCCCTCTCGGTGCTGGCCGGCGCCATCGGCTGGGTTCTTTTCGCCACGCGGTCCGGCTTGCCGGTTTCTACAACACACGCCATTGTGGGCAGCGTTATTTTTACCGCAGTCTGCGCTTTCGGTTCGAATAGCGTGGCCTGGGCGGGGGTGGCTAAAAAGGTATTATTACCGCTGTTTTTATCCCCCGTATTGGCTCTAGGGCTGGCCTATGCGCTTTTTAAAGCGCTTTTCTGGATTTGCCGCGAGAAATACTGCCTGAACTGCCATTGGGCTCACTGGCTGAGCGCCATGTCCAGCGGTTTTGCGCGGGGTCTCAACGACACACCGAAGATAGCCGCGCTGGGGCTGGTGTTTTATTTCCTTGCGGGCTCGGCCCAGGTCGTCCCGGGCTGGTTCTTTCTGGTTTTGGCGGCGGCCAACGCCCTGGGAGGGATAGTTATGGGTTTTAAGGTCACGGATACGCTGGCGTATAAAATGGTTAAATTCGATCATCTGGAAGGCCTCACGGCAAACCTCGCGACTTCGGTCTTAACTATCGGCGCGGCCGTGCACGGGGTCCCGGTTTCTACTACCCATGTGTCCAGTTCGGCCATCCTGGGAATGGGGCTGCGTAACGGGACCGGCGCCGTAAACTGGAAAGTGGCCGGCGAGATACTCGCGGCCTGGTTAATTACACTGCCTGCCGCCGGAATTATCGGCGCCGCGTCCTACTGGGCGCTAAAACTGGTTCTTTGAGGCTTGACCGGAGGGGGGACAGGCAAAACAGGAGTATGTTAAAATAACCGTGCGACAACGTATATCCGGGATCAGTTCTTCAGCAAAGGTGTTTCTGTATATCCTGTTTTTTTCCGGATTGATCGTTCCGCGAACTTTTGCCGCGGACCAGCACGCCGGCCATGGCGGCGCCCTGGCGGTCATGCCGGTGCTGTATTATATGCCGGACACGAAGATGGGTTACGGGGCCATGGGCGGCTATTTTAAAAGACTGCCGGGCGCGGAACAGGCCAGTACTCTTCACGGGATGTTTTCATATACCGAACTGAAGCAGTTCAACACCCTGCTTATGGGCGAATACTACCCCCCGGGTAAAAAGACCTATTTTATGGGGTATATCCAGTACCTGCATTTCCCCGACGAGTTTTCCGGGATCGGAGATAAGATGGGCATGGTGGAAAAATATACCGCGGACATCACAATAGTGGAACTTAATCCCGCGTACAATCTGTCCGACAGGTTCAGGGCCGGGCCCAAAATATATTACAGGAAGGAGAGGCTGCCGGAAGTGGAAGCGGGAAAGCGCTTATCGCAGTGAACCGTTCCCTGTGCCGGCGGCCTTAATGGCGCGTTCGGGCGCGTGGAAATACCATTCCAGATGCTCCCCCGGCTCGGCGAGGTTCTGAGAGGATATAAAAAATCCATGTACAGGGATAATAATATGTTCGCGCTCCAAAGCGAGTATAAATTCGGCCTGGTAAAAAACGTCATTGGGGCCTTATTCGCGGGCGCGGGCAATGTTTCTAACGGGTTCGGCCGCATTAATATCTCCAATGCCAAACTCGCGGGCGGAGCCGGGCTGAGGGTCGGCTTAAGCAAAAAAGAAGAGATCAATCTGCGCCTGGACTACGGAAAGAACAGCGAGGGCGGCGGGGAACTTTATTTTATGATCATGGAGGCGTTCTGATGAAGAGAGGTTACCGCGCGCCGAACGCCGCCGCCGAGGAGACCGGCATGAAGCCGGAAATAAATGTGTTCAGTTCCGCGGCCGGCATAGCGGGCTTTCTTTTCAGGTTCCTTGCCGCTAAAACCGCCGCGCTTGGTCCGGGGCAATATCTGGATGTGGCGCTTTCCGGAGGAAAAACCCCGGTAAAGGTGTTCCGGGCCCTGGCCGGGAGGAAGGGCCTGGACTGGCGCCGGTTGCGCTTCTTCTGGGGCGACGAGCGTTGCGCGGGAGCGTCTTCAGCCCTGAGCAATTACCGCGCCGCGCGTCTTTCGCTGCTGGCGCCGGCCGGAGTGCCCCGCGCCAATATCTACCGGATCAGGGGCGAGGCCGCCCCGCGCGGGGAGGCGGCGCGTTATTCCCGTCTGCTGAAGTCGCTGCTGCCCCTGTCCGGCGGTACGCCGCGCTTCGGCCTGGTGCTGCTGGGGCTGGGGGAGGACGGCCATACGGCCTCCATCTTCCCCGGCCAGACCCGGCTTTTCAGTTCCAAAGAGCTTTTTGTGCCGGCAGCCGGACCGGCCGGCGGCCCCGGGCGGATAACCGCCACCGGCCGGGTCATCAACGCGGCTGAGAACGTTTTCTTTATGGTTACGGGGGCCTCCAAAGCGGCCGCGGCGGCCGGAGTACTGCTTGGCCGCGGCGGTTCCGCGGCTCTCCCCGCCGCCCTGGTGCGGCCGGCAGGCGGGCGGCTGGTCTGGCTGCTGGACAGGGCCGCCGCTTCCCGCCTGCGTTGAGCCGCCGGGTACTGAGCCGCGGAGTATTGTTGACCAACAGGTCAAAAACAAGGATAATTGCCCTTAGGGTTCGTTAGGAGATATATGGCGCGTCCGGCAAAATTCGACCGTGAGCAGGTGCTCGAAAAGATGATGCTCATTTTCTGGGAGCGCGGCTACGCCTGTACTTCGCTGTCCGATATCCTCGCGGCTACCGGCCTTAAAAAGGGCAGCCTCTACCACTCTTTCGGGAACAAGGAAAAACTTTTCCGCCTGGCCCTGAGCCGCTACTCGGTGCGCGGCCCGGCCTTCATGGGCAAACCGGGCCCTTCGCTGGATTCGCTGGTCTTTATCTATTCAAAACTTGTCGACGACGCGGCGGTGCCGGAACTGCGCCGGCGCGCCTGCTTAGTGTTCAACAGCGGACTGGAGTTCGGGACCGCGCGCGGCCCGATGGCGCGCGCCATGCGGGGGGAACTCGGGAAACTGGAAAATTTCTTCCGCGCCATTATCGGCCGGGCCGTGGCCGCCGGCGATCTCCCCCGGGACCTGGACCAGCCGGCCGCGGCCGCCAGGATCTTTTCCGCGGCGTTCACTTTAAGGGAGATAGCCAGGTTCAGGCCGGAGCGCCGCTTCCTGCTTGAAATAGCCAACGCCGCCCTGGCCTCGCTGGGGACAAAGCGCAGGATAAAATAAACGGAGGGGGGAGCGACTATGAAAATAGGGATGATAGGTTTGGGACGGATGGGGATGAATATGGCGCGCCGGCTTATGAAAGGCGGCCATCAGATAGCGGCTTTTGACCGGGGTGCGGAACCGCGCTCTGAAATAGCCAAAGAAGGGGGCATTGCGGCCGCTTCGCTGGAGGAACTGGTAAAGAAACTCGCCTGCCCGCGCGCTGTCTGGCTTATGCTGCCTGCGGGAAAACCGACCGAGGAAACTATCACGGCTCTTTCCTCTTTGCTTTCCCCGGGGGATGTAATTATTGACGGCGGCAACAGCTACTACAAGGACGACGTGCGGCGCGCAGGGGAACTTACCGCCAGGGGCATCCATTACCTCGACGCCGGCGTTTCAGGCGGGGTCTGGGGCCTGGAGTTGGGCTACTGCCTGATGGTAGGCGGCCCGGAAAAAGAATTCGCCAGGCTGGAGACGGTTTTCAAAACCCTGGCCCCGAAAGAAGGCTACCTCTACACCGGCCCGTCGGGCGCAGGGCACTTCGTGAAGATGGTGCATAACGGCATAGAGTACGCCATGATGCAGGCTTACGGCGAAGGCTTCGAGATCATACAGGCCTCGCCATATAAGCAGGACCTGGCCAAAGTTTCGCATCTGTGGAACCAGGGCAGCGTGGTCAGATCCTGGCTGCTGGAGCTGGCCGAGGCCGCTTTTGTCAAAAGCCCGGGCCTTGAAGGGATAAGCGGCTACGTGGAGGATTCCGGGGAAGGGCGCTGGACAGTACAGCAGGCCGTGGAGAGCGGCGTAGCCGCCCCGGTCATAACGCTGTCTCTTTACGGGCGCTTCCTGTCGCGGCAGAAAGACGCTTTCCAGAACAAGGTGCTGGCCGCTCTGCGCAACCAGTTCGGCGGGCACGCCGTGGCCGCCGCGGGCGCGGAGAAGCGTTCAGCAAGCGCCGGGGCCGGCGGCTGGAAGCCTTCCCAGGGCCAGGCCGGGGAGGCAAAACCATGACTCCTCAGGTCGCCAGAGTTTCTGTCAGGGAAGAGCTGTGTATGACGGAAGTCGTGCCGGACCCCTGCGCCATAGTGATCTTCGGGGCTTCCGGCGATCTGGCTAAAAGAAAACTTATTCCTTCTCTGCTGCAGCTCCAGGCCGCGGGAGCCTTGCCCGGGCAGTACCGCGTTATAGGCATAGGCCGCACCCCGGTCACCGACGAACAGTTCCGCGCGAAAATGCGCCTTGAGCTCCCCGCCGGAACCGGCGCCGCCCAGGCGGAAAATTTTCTGGGCCGCCTAAGTTATTTCTCAGGCGATATAATCAGCCCTGGCTTTTACCAGGCCCTGAAAGAAAAGCTGGACGCTTTAAGCCGGGAGTACGGCCTGAAAGGCCGGCTCTTCTATCTCTCCACACCCCCGCAGGCCTATCCCGGCATAATAGAGCAGCTGGCCCTGGCCGGCCTCTCCCGCGCTGATGGGGCGGGCACCGCCTGGGTAAGGGCGGTAATAGAAAAGCCTTTCGGGACGGACCTGGCCAGCGCACGCGCGCTTAACGCCCTGGTTCACAACTGTTTCAGCGAGAACCAGGTGTACCGCATAGACCATTACCTGGGCAAGGAGACGGTGCAGAACATCCTGATGTTCCGCTTCGCCAATACCCTGTTCGAACCGGCCTGGAACCGCAATCATATCGATCACGTGCAGATAACCAGCGCCGAGACGCTGGGCGTGGAGCACCGGGCCGGCTACTACGACCGCTCCGGAGTGCTGCGCGATATGTTCCAGAACCACCTGATGCAGCTGCTGGCCATGATAGCCATGGAGCCGCCCGTCCGTTTTGAAGCCGACGCCGTGCGCGACAAAAAAGTGGACGTGCTCAAAGCCGTCAGGCCCTTCGGCGAAAAGGAACTGGCCGGGAATTTCGTGCGCGCTCAATACGCAGCCGGAGTCATGGATGGTAAGCCAGCCGCGGCCTACCGGGCGGAACCGGATGTGCCGGCTGATTCCGCCACGCCTACTTTCGCCGCCCTCAAGCTTGAAATAGACAACTGGCGCTGGCAGGGCGTACCTTTCTATATCCGCTCAGGCAAGCGGCTGGGCGCGCGGCTGACCGAGATAGCGGTGCATTTCAAGAATGTCCCGGTGTCCATCTTCAAGCCTCTGCCTGCAGACCAGCTTTGCGCCAATGTCCTCAGGTTCCGCATACAGCCGGAGGAGGCCATCACCATCCGTTTCGAGGCCAAAAAACCCGGCCCCAAGCTCTGTATCAGCACGGTGAACATGGACTTTAATTACCGGGAAGGTTTCGGCACGCCGCCCCCTGAGTCCTACGGGCGGCTGTTCCTGGACGCTATGACAGGGGACCAGACCATTTTCGCCCGCGCGGACGGCGTGGAGGAGTCCTGGAATATTTTGGAACCCGTCCTCGCCCGCGCCGCCGCCGACGGCGTAAAAGGCCTGGCCTTTTATCCGGCCGGCAGCTGGGGCCCGGCAGAAAGCGCCGCGCTCCTGGCGCGCGACGGCCGGGAATGGGACAGTTAAAACTATGAAACTGATAAGGACATCGACACTGAGCATTGGCTTTGCCTGTCTGGCCTTCACCTGCGCCCGCGCCGGGGAAGCCCATACGCATAAGGACGGCGCCCTGGCGGTTATGCCGGTGCTGTACCATATGCCGGAAACAAAGCTCGGTTACGGCGCGATGGGCGGCTATTTTAAAAGGCTGCCCGGCGCGGAACAGGCCAGCAATGTGCACGGGATGTTTTCCTATACCGAGCTGAAGCAGTTCAACACCCTGCTCATGGGAGAATACTACCCCGCGAATAAAACGACCTATTTTATGGGGTATATCCAGTACCTGCACTTCCCCGACGAATTTTCCGGGATCGGCGGGAAGATGGGCGAGCTGGAAA
>MNUR01000066.1:0-1381 GCA_001871115.1 Elusimicrobia bacterium CG1_02_56_21
GTTGATATAATCCGCGAAGGCTTTTGCGCTGGCGGCCGCGGACTGACCAGGCTTAAGCACAATCGGGATATTCCAGCCGGCGACATGGTTAATTGTGCCGTCGGGGCGCATGAAGCGGAATATTGAAAGCCAGAGATCCATAGTGCCATCGATGCCGGGCTCTATCCTACCGGTGGCTATACCGGAGATCTCCGCGCGGCCGGGAATGCCGCCGACTGTAATTTTTGGGGCAGTGACTTTAATTTTCTGTGTCTTGTCGTATGAGGCGGCGTCCAGGGTGGCGCCTTTCGCGAGCTCGAGCTCGGGGTTATACGCGGTCTTTTTCTTTTTTTGCACAATGCCCCCCTAAACTTTAGCCGGCACGCCGTCAGAATTTAAGCGCGCGGTTAAAAGATAATCTGTAAGACCTTCCTCGATATTTAAAACAATCTCCCGACCATCAGTTGTTTTCTGGTTCTGCATGGCTTTCAAGGCTTTTTGAAAGACCTGGCGGCGCTTTGATTTATATTTATGCCAAGGAGCCGCAGGCAGCGCCAAATCTTTAACTAAATCGCCCAGGGATTTTGTATATACCTCGCCGTCCAGGCTGAACAGTATGGGCTCAAGGTGCAATCGTATCAGGAAGCCAAGTTCGCTTTGAATATGGGCGAGCTGCTTGGGACGGCTGACCGCGCGCCGACCGAGAAGCTGCGAGCTGAGCTGTGTTGAGAACTCAACTTTCAAGATGGTTTCCATCTGACCGTGTTTCATCCCTTCCGCAAGTTCAACACTATGTAGTAGTGAAAAGCCGCGGTTAATAGCGTTTTTGAAACCCACGGCTTGCAGGTCCAGGTAATACGCCATGTTCTTCAGGTTCCAGACTTTATTTGTGAGCTGGACCAGGTCGCGGCCACCGAAATTAGTGCGGCCAAGTAGCCGGGCCAGCTCGCGGATTGAGACCAGGCAGAAACAGACAACGGCTTTTGAATCGGAATAGGTGTGATAGGGACAACCCTGCTGTGCCCAAATGTTTTCAATGGCCGCCAGGATGCGGCCGTGCTCGACCGTGGGGATACCTAATTCTTCGCCTTTAGGTTTGGCGCGGCCGCGGATCATGGGGATTACAGTAACTTCCCCGTCCGCGGTACGAAACTTGGCCTGGACGGTATCGGACTTGGCTTTATTGGTGGACAGCGTAAAGAAATTTGAGCTCATGAAAGTAGCCCAGGGAATTGTCTCTTTGCTGTAAGGGGTAGCCATCTCTTTTTTTTCTGCTTCCCCACCCATGGGCAAGGGAACCAGGTTGGAGAATAGCGCTGCCTGGCTGTCTTCAAAATAGGTCTTCAACTTTTCAGGGATAGCCGGGACCGGATGGTTGCCTTTTGCGACCTCCTGGGCTTTG
>MNUR01000066.1:1403-7957 GCA_001871115.1 Elusimicrobia bacterium CG1_02_56_21
TGGTCAGATATTTCCGTGGGTCGCGGATGGTCTTATTGTGCATCTGGCACTTTAACTCGCCGAACTCTTCGGCAACTATGTTCTCCCCTAAAATCCGGACAGCCTTTTCCCAAAAAGCCCGGCTTTTGGTATCGCCAGTAAGCCGGATAATTTCTTCGATTATGTAGCTTTCCATAGTTTTCCTACCCTAAATCCGAGAAATCGTTCGCAACGATTCTAATCGTTTAATTCTAGAAGATTCTAAACGTTACTCTAAGGCCCTGTTTTTCATTGAGGGGCATTTATCCCGAAGCCCATAGCTTTGCCCTGTTTTTTATCCCGAAGCCCATAGCTTTTATCCCGAAGCCCACGGCTTTTGCTCTTTTTTATCCCGAAGCCCATACCACTGTCACCCATATTTCATGGATTGTTGATAACTTTTCTCTACTGTTCACACTGCCGGCGCCTATTTAACCGCCGCTTCCCGGCCCCTGGGAGGCCGCAGGAGGCGGGGAGGCCCGGCAAGCAGCCCTACTCCCCCAAAAGCCGGATTTAAGCGAAAGAAGGCTTAATCCTTGTACTTCTTGAACCCCTCTATTAATTGCCGGAAAGAGGCTGGTTTGTATTTATTAAAACTTTCCTGGTCCACAAAAACAAAGTCGTATTCCACGTCCTTTTGAATCCGGTTGATGTCTTCGCACCACTGCCGCAGCCGCGCCATTTTAAGCGGGACATCCAGATCCTCCAACCCTTTGGTTTCTACGACAACCATCCGCTTAGCGGAAAGCTTAACCATGAAATCCGGGTAGTAGTTGGAAATATCGCCATCGGCTTTTACATAGTCCAATTTAAAATGGACAGCCATGTAATTCTTGGCGTAGGAGATTATGTCCTCACAACCTTCCAGGAAGGCGGCGAATTGAAGCTCCAGCGGTCTATCACCGATAATGCGGTTGAAGATGCTTTTCTTTGGAACAAGATAACCCTGTTCTTTAGCTACAAAGGGCCGGGTCTGGCGCAATTTAATGGTGTCCCGGATCTCCGCGTCGCCTTTGTTCCGGACGGTCAGATCATTGATCGCTTTTTTAAAGGTTTCAAACAGCGTCTTAGTGGCGACCAGTTCCGACAGATTGCGCAAGGTGTTAGGGTCTTCCAGGACTACCGGGTGGGCGAACAATTCTTCCTGTATGAATGCCTTGAGTTTGGCGTACAGGACATCGTAGCCGCTTACTAGGCGCAGCTCCTTCATAATGCTCTGTGTGAAATAACCAATCACGCTGCGGTAATCAGCAATGCCGGCCGTGTCGAGAATTGTTGTGTGGGTTATCTCGCCGGTGGTGATGTCCTTAAAAATAATTTCCCGCTGTTCCTCTTTGCTGAATTCCAGATAGGCTAGTTTCTGGTGCCCCATGGCGGCGATGTTTAGATCGCCCAGGCTTTTGTATTCCCGGTAGACGCGGGGCGTCAGCACGGGAATTTCAATATCCAGCGACGAGATATCTTTCCTGGTGTTTTCTTTATCAACTTCAATGACCAGGGGAGCCTTCGGTGCCGTACCTTTACCCATTGCTTTGCGATCCAGGATCACGCCTTCGGCCTGGATGGATTCCACGAACTCCATAAAAGCGTTGGTGCCGACAACGCTTACAAGTTCTTCCACGTCACCGGAGTACATTTTGCGCAGGCCGCGGCCGAGCGTTTGCTCGGGGAGGATATTGCTCTGGGCGGCGTAGGCGCGCAGGCCCACGATGGTGGTGACGTTGCGGACGTCCCAACCTTCTTTTAACATCATAACGGAAACGATAGCCTTGTACGGGCTGGCCATGCTGTCGATTTCATTGGCCTGTTTGCGGATTTTATCCAATTCTTCTTTATCCTTGCCCGAGGCGGATTCAGAAATATCGCCGTTGTTCTTGGTGTGAATAACGAGCACTGCGCCTTTCAAATCCGGGTAGTGGCCCTCTAAATACTCTGCGACATCGTCACAATTGCGAGTGTCGTCTGTCATCACAAACAGAATAGCCTTCTTCCCCATCTTCTCGTGTTCGGCGTATGCCTTGCGCCACTCAATAACGCCCAGGTCGATATAGTCGGTATATTTCTCCGTGTATTTTGCGCTCTGGCGCTCCTGCAATTTCGCGCGGCTGGGCGCATCTGGCAGGACCGGGTGTTTAACGACGTTCTGCGAGATGGCTTCCACCAGCGGATAATCGGCTACAGTCTGCACGAAAATGGAGCCATTGTCATGCTTTGGGGTGGCGGTGGTGTCCACCTGCATAGAAAGGGCCGAGCCCTTCTGCTTTAAGCGGTTGTGAATATCCTCGATGGCTTTAAACCAGGCCATGCGCGGGTCGTGAATATGGTGGGCCTCGTCGTTGAGCACCATCAGCTCGTCGATATCGCGCACAATCATGCCAAGGTCTACTTTGGAATCTGTGGTGGCGCCGGTTGGGCGCTTGCCCAGAAAATAATCCCGAAGATCCTCATCGTCGGCAGATGCCGGAATATCATCGCCGGAATAAACGCGGTGGATATTAGTGAGGAAGATATTGCCGGTAGGGCGGGTAATGCGGACCTCATCCTGCAGATGAAGGGTGAGCTGGAAGTCATCGCGCCAATTGCGGCCGTCGAAGCCGTTGTCGGGGAGTACGGGGTCTTCATGGAAAATGCGTAGACCCTGGAAATCGCGGTAGACGCGGTCCAGGACGATGATGTTGGGCGTGATAACAAGGAAGTTGCGCGCCAGTTCGGATTCCGGCTCGTAAAGCTTGTGGTAAAAACTCCAGGCCAGGGCCAGGCTGAGGACCTTTGTCTTGCCGCTGCCGGTAGCCATCTTTATAACGAAGCGGCGCCAGGTCTCATCGAACATGCCGCCGGCGACAAGGCCGCTGGAATCAAAGCGCATTAAGTCGTGTTTGTCTTTTACACCGACAACGTCGTAAAGGTAGACAAGCGTTTCCAACGCCTCGCGCTGGGCGAAGTAATATTGGAAGTCCTGCATTGTGCCATCGGCTTTAGGCAGCAAATGAGGCGTGTTGAACCACCAATTAAGCAGGCTCCGGCTGGTGCCGGCAGCGCCGACATAGCCGCAGTCGCGGAACTCTTTTACTTTGCGGCGCAATTCAGCGACGAGTGGCGGCATGAGTTTTTCCATGCTACTGTCGCGCAGCGCTTCATCAGCCGGGAACCAGCGGATGCCGGGATCAAGAATAGCGTGCGGTGATGTGGGGAAGTCTTTATGCAACGCCATTAGTTCTTCCCCCCTGCTTTGCCAATGCCCGCCTCAATAATGGTCATGGTATCATTGCCGAAGATGTCCACGACTTTGACAGCAATCTTATGGCGGCCGGGTGCACATTCGTGAAATACGCTTTTTAATTCCAGCGAGCGGTCCTTTTTGGTGCGGAAGCTCTGCCACTCGTTCTCGAAGATGAAGTCGCCGGACCAGCGCTCTTCCCATTCGCCAGTATCCTCGTTCTTTACCCGGATTATTTCTTTTTTGCTTTCAAAGTTGAAGTCCACGGACCAGTAATCTATCCAGTCGGTCCAGGTCTTAGTAAGCATTTCACGGGTGACAATACCGTCTTTGTCTTTGCTCACTTTCACTATCTGGCCTTTCTCTACGACAATGCGGCTGCCCTTGTTTTTAAGTTCCGCCTCTGCGTTGGCAATGGAGTCCTGCGAGTAAAACACTGAAAAGTCAGTGAGCTCAATCGCAACCGCACCGTTATTCTTTTTAAAATGCGACTTAACTTCAATGAAAGAGACATCATGAAAGACTACCTGGTTCTTTTCCACGGCGCGCTTATCGAAGACGTCGGCCGGGATATATTTAGGAGAGATATCAATACCTTTAGCGCGGGCCTCGTCGAGCACGTTGGGGAAGAGGCCCATTTCGAATTCAAAACCAAGGATGTCCACCTTGGTGATGTGTTTCTTACGGCATTCAAGGATGATTTCTTCGACAAACAGGCGGGTTACCGGCAGATTCACGGGGCCGACTGCGACCAGGCGGCCGGCGCGCTTGCCGTGAAAGCTGGCGAAGCCGGTGGTCTTTTCGGCGCGGTAAGCCCGAAGAATCAGATCGAGAAAGGCGGCTTCTTTTGCCGCCAACTGCTTCTGCTGCTCTACTTCGCGCAGGTTAGGGTTTACGCCGATGTAGTGTTGGCGTTCGTATTTCCCCAGGTTGAGTATTTCAAAGGCGCGGTAATCTTTACCATCGGTTTTGAGGGCGCGCTGAACACCAATCAATCGCTTGCGTGTGGTGTGAATAGCAAACTTTCCAAGATCAGCGGTAATCCATCTGCGGCCTAATCTTTCCGCCACAGCAGCGGTTGTGCCAGCGCCACAGAAGAAGTCAGCTACTAAATCCCCCTCATTAGAGGAGGCTTTAATTATGCGTTCGAGGAGGGCTTCGGGTTTCTGTGTTGGATAATCAACCCTCTCTAAAGCCTGAGGGTTTACGGGAGGTATATCATCCCAGACTGAATCAACGATATCCCCTTCCACTTCATCTAAATATATAATTCTTGTGCCCCCAGCCGTTGGATTCACATCATCACGATAACGTCGGCCATTCTTGTCCGTTTTCCAACGCTTAAGATATTCTTCGCTGTGTGGCTTAAACTGGGTATGCCATATAAACTGATCTTTTGATTTCCGGTAGGAGATAATGTCGTCGTGCTTTTGTGGGAATTTCTTTGCGGTCTTCCTTTTAAATGAAAAATACCCCCAGATAACCTCATTTAGAAAATTGTCTCTACCAAACACCTCGTCTAACACTTGCCGCAAATGATGGTCCACTCTCCAATCGCAATGTATATATATAGTGCCATCTACAGCTAGTAAATCACGCATTAAGACTAGGCGCTCATAAATCATGGTTATGAAAGAATCCGCGCCTTTACCCCAAGTGTCGCGATAGGCTATCTCTTCGAGGATATTCGGTTTCTTGGTGAATGTGTCGCCGCCGATCTCAATATCCATCGAGAAGTCAGCGCCAACGTCGAAGGGCGGGTCTATGTAAATCAGCTTCAGGCCGCCCTGCTTCTCTATCTCCTCGCGCAGCGGGCCGTTCTTGAGGCTGGAAAGGATTAGTTTATTGTCCCCCCAGATGAGTTTGTTGGTCCAGCCCTTGAGCTGGCGACCGCGGCCGTCCAGGCTAAAAAGTAATTCCTGGTCTTTCCGCTTAGTATCCTCCGGCTTTTCGGCGCGGGGTTCGTCTACCTGCTCTATAACCTGGAATGGCAGAACGCTGTTGCAGACTTCGCTGGTTTTGCCGTTCCAGACGAGCTCGACCTCGCGCTTATCCTCGAAGAGTAAGAAACGGTATTTGTCAGGCAGAGGCTTGCCCGCCGCTATAAAGCGGGCAATCTCCTGCTGTTCGGGTTCAGTTAGTTTTGCCATAGAAGATGCTTGACCGACACACTGCCGCCCGGATATACAGATGGCCGTATATCCGTATATACGGATATCTAGCGCGAGCTATGCTTATAAAGAACACTGTGCTCTTTTTTGCTTTTATAGTCTTCGAGCAGGGTGGTCAGGGCCAGGGCGACGATATCGCTTTTGTCTATGGTCTTGCGGGCTTTCTTGAGTTCGTAGTAAACGTCGGCCAGCTTTTCGGTGACGTCCACCGGCAAAGAGAAAAGCAGCTTCTTCTTGCTGGCAGTTACGGGAGCTTTATGCGAAAAGAACGTGTTTACCCCCCCGCCCACGGTGGGCGCCGGTTCCGCTTTGCCTTTGCCGATCAGTGAGACTCTTTTCATATTAACTCCTTGGCGACTGCTTTATACGCTTCCGCGCCTGACGCCGCGGGCATAAGCTGGATAAGAGCCTTGCCGGCAGTGACCGCGTCTGGGAATTTTATTGTACGTGGGATAACGGTTTTGAAGATGTTCTTGTAAAGGTTGTGCGCCTCGGTTAAGACCTCGTTGGCGTGGAGCGTGCCTTTGCTGAACATGGTTACTAGGTATTTGCAGTGGATCTTCGGGTTGGTGTTCTTCTTGACTAGGTCTACCAGGTCGTTGTGCTTCTGCAGGGCCCGGAGCGCCAGGTATTCAGCCTGAACGGGCACGAGGACCATATCGGAGGCGGTCAGGGCGTTAATGGTGAGATTGCCTAGCGCGGGCGGACAGTCGATGATGATGAAGTCGTAATGCGGCAGTTTCTGGATGGCGTGTTTTAGTTTGAATTCCCTGGACAAGGTCGTCTGCAGCTCGACCTCGAAGGCCGAAAGGTCTATATTCGACGGGATTATAGAGACCTTATCGATGGAGGTTGCCTGGGTAACCAGTGAGAGCGGCTTGCCGTTGACCAGCGAAGTATAGACGTTCTCCTGGAACGAATCCGGGTTGAGGCCGGTTGAGATAGTGAGGCTGGCCTGCGGGTCAAGATCTATTAAAAGAACGCTTTTCTTGAGGATGGCCAGGGAAGCTGCGAGGTTCAGGGCGGTGGTGGTCTTACCGACGCCGCCTTTATGATTTGAGATCGAGATTATCAAGGTGCCCCCTTTGCAATATATCCGTATATCCATATATACGGATATCTAAATATACCGAATGTTTCAGTTTACT
>MNUR01000126.1 GCA_001871115.1 Elusimicrobia bacterium CG1_02_56_21
AACGCTTTGACCATTCTCTCTCTACCGCGGAGCTGGCCCTGGAGCTGGCTGCCCCGGCCGGGATAGCCCAGCAGAAAGCCGCCCTGGCCGCCCTGCTGCACGATTGCGCCAGAGACCTCTCCCCGGCGGCCATGCGCAGGTATTTCCTGAGATCGGCTCCCGCGGGAGCGCTGCCAGGCCAGCTGCTTGAAAAAGCCCCGGTGCTCGCCCATTCCTGGGCGGGCGCGGCGCTGGCGAAAGAGAAGTTCGGCATAAAAGACCGGGAGGTCCTGGAAGCTATAAGCCTGCACGCTACGGGAGGGCCCGGGATGGGGCCGCTGGCCAGGCTTATCTATATCTGCGATATGGCAAACCGGGGCCGCTCTTTCGGCGAAGCCGGGCTGGTTAGAAAGCTGGCTTTCCTGGACCTTGATGAAGCTTTTAAAGCGGCTAATTATGTTAAACTTGTTTATGCGTTTTCCGGCGGGGGCTGGGTCCATCCGCTGAGCGTATCACTATGGAACGAACTTCTGGAAAAAAAGAAAGACTGATGCTGGCAGCCGGGCTTGGCCTGGCGCTGTCCGTGGCGGCTTTGCAGTTCTTTTCGCCGGCTTCGCGGGAGCTGATGTCCGGGCGCGACGTCAGGATCGCGCTCCTGGGGGACCGCGCTTCCGCCCTGCTGGTTTATCACCCTTTTTCCAGCACTGTAAACACTTTTACCGTTTCCCACCGCAAAGCGCGGGCCGGGGAGACCGGCTGGCGGAGGGCCGTGGCGCTGGAGCAGGCTGCCGGCGGTACCGTGGCCGGGGAAAACATTTTCTTTATCGCCCTGCCCTCCGCGCCCGACATGGAGGCGCTCTGGGGAACCCTTAATAACTGGCGGGCGCAACCGCGTCTCCTGGTTCCGGCTGTCTCCTGGCTTTTCGGCCTCAGGTCCGGCAGCGCCACCAACCTGTCCGGGTTCGACCTGTTCTGTCTGACGGGAGAATTCTCCAAGCTCAGTTCATCTAATTTTATCCTTACCGATATTTCCCGCGGGACCATGGAAGCGGAGGAGCGGGAAGAGTCGAAACTTCTCCCCGCCCCGATGGTGGAGGTTTTTAACGCTTCCGGCAGATCCGGTCTGGCCGCGGCGACCTCCAAGCGCCTGAGGTCTATGGGCTTTGACGTGATCACTTCCAAGTCTTACCCCACGCTGGAAAAACAGACCATGATCCAC
The DNA here is from genome assembly GCA_001871115.1 of Elusimicrobia bacterium CG1_02_56_21. Taxonomy (GTDB): domain Bacteria; phylum Elusimicrobiota; class Elusimicrobia; order Elusimicrobiales; family UBA9959; genus UBA9959. Next base: position 1,199 of record MNUR01000126.1, read on the forward strand.
GGGTTTTCCAGCGACACGGGGGTGGCGCTGAAACTGCGGGAGGCCCTCGGTCTTGAGGAACTTGAGATACATGTAAAGTCTTCCCAGAAGAGCGTGGCCGGCGCCGCGGTGATCCTGGGCAGGGATTTTGAGCCGCAGAAAAAGGGAAGATAGCCCCGGGTTTGCCCGGGAAGTAAATTAAAGGTTATTGGAGGCTGCTATGGACATGGTTACTATTCTGAAGACGGCGGTGCAGGCCGGTTCGAGCGACATACATATCTGCGTAAATAAGCCGCCCATGATGCGCCTAAACGGCCAGGTGATCCCCGTGGCGGAAGGCATAGCCCCGCTCACGGCCGACCAGACCAAATCCCTTATTTACTCCACGCTCTACGACGAACAGCGCGCCAAGTTCGAGAAAGACTGGGAGCTGGACTGCTCTTTCGCCGTTACCGGGGTGTCCCGCTTCCGCCTTAACGTCCTGGTTGCCCGCAACGGCGTAGAAGCCGTAATGCGCGTGATCCCTTCCAAGATCCCCACTCCGGAAGAGCTGGGCCTGCCGCCCTCCGTGGTTAATTTTTCAACCCTGCCCAAGGGCCTGGTCCTGGTGACCGGGCCTACCGGTTCCGGCAAGTCCACGACCCTGGCAGCGCTCATAAACCAGATAAACTTAAAGCGCAAAGGGCATATCCTTACGGTTGAGGATCCCATAGAATTCACCTACGAAGCTAACTCCTGCGTGGTGCGCCAGCGCGAGGTAGGGCAGCATACCCGCTCTTTCAATAACGCCCTGCGGGCCGCGCTGCGCGAAGATCCGAACGTGATTTTGGTAGGCGAAATGCGCGATCTGGAGACCATACAGCTGACGATAACCGCCGCTGAAACGGGTCACCTGACCTTTGCCACGCTGCATACGCAGGACGCGCCGTCCACCGTTGACCGGATAATAGACGTTTTCCCGCCGCACCAGCAGACCCAGGTCCGCGTGCAGCTGGCCGCCTCCCTGCAGGGAGTGGTTTCCCAGATACTGCTGGCCCGCAAGGACGGCAGGGGCCGCGTGGCGGCCAGGGAGATCATGACTATCACTCCGGCCATACAGAACCTTATCCGCGAGGGTAAAACGCATATGATCTACAGCGCCATAGAGACCGGCGCTAAATACGGAATGATACCCATGGACAGGGCCATGGCGATGCTGGTTAAGCAGAACCTCGTGGCCTTCGAGGTCGCGGCGGCCAAGTCGCACGACCAGGAAGCGTTCAAGAAGCTGTGCAGCGCGGGCGGGATTTAAGGGGGAACCATGTCTGATATAGAAAAGTTAAAAGAAGTTCCGATGTTCCGGAATTTTTCCGACTCTATGCTCGAGGCTTTTTCGGGCAGCTTCATGCAGACGAACTACGGGCCCGGGGACGTGGTTTTTAAGGAAAAAGACAGCGGCGATTCCCTTTTTATAATTGTGTCCGGAGAAGTGATCATAGAGAAAGCCATGGATGAAGAGGGCCGCAACTTCAAGACCCTGGCCATCCTGAGCGGCGGAGATTTCTTCGGAGAGATGGCCCTGATAGACGGGGCCGCGCGCTTCGCCCAGGCCCGCGCTTCGGGGGACAGCGTGCTTTACGAGGTAAGCCGCCGGCAGTTCTTCTCGTTCATAAAAGAGCATCCCGAGACCGGGATGGGCGTGGTGAGCGAGATCATGCGCACTGTTTTCCGCCGCCTGCAGCATACTTCGAGCGAGCTCACTATGCTGTTCGACCTCAGCCGCTTGCTGCTGGTGCAGCACGAATCCCCCGCAGCTTTTTTCTCGGCTATCATGGAGGAGATGCGGATTTACATGCAGGGCGACTGGAATGTAAAAGCCTATATCTATAACGTGTTCAACGAGGAATATGAAGAGGTTTATTCCCGCGAGACTTTTACCAGGGAAGGCGGGCCCCGCGTTTTAGAGGGCCGGCCCGAGGAAGGCTGGGCGGAGGACAGCGTTTACACTATGATCTGCTCCGCGGAAGGGCGTCAGCTGGCCTGCGCGCTGTTCGAGCGCTCGGAGAAGCTTTCACGGGTGGAGAAAAACAACCTCGCCACCATATTTAATACAATATCATCTATCGCCGGCTCCGCTATGATCAATATAGAGCACCAGGCGGAAGCCGCAATGATGGAAAAATTAAGGAACAGAAAAAATACAATATGACGATATCAAAAAACGGCTTTAAGAAGATCGCGATCGAAGCTGCCCTGGCCGGCGACTCCAAAAAAGCGCGCCCTGTCACCGTTTTCGACCTGGTGGGCAAATCCCCTGTCGCCGATTACGCGGTGCTGCTGGTGGCGGATTCCCCCCCCCAGATGGACGCTATAGAGCAGGAAGTGCAGGTAAGGCTCAAACACCGGGGCGTCTACTGCCTTCACAAGGACGGGAGCAATTCAAAGAACTGGAAAGTCCTGGATTACGGCGGCGTGCTGGTGCATATTTACGACCGCAAAGAAGCCGAGTTCTACGCTATCGACAAAGTTTACGACGCTTATAAAACCGTGGAATGGGGCGAGCCGAAGGCTCCCAAAGCGGCAGCGCCCGCAATAAAAGCGGCGCCCGAAGAAAAAGCGCCGGCTAAAAAAGCGGCGGCCGTAAAACCGGCGGCGAAGAAAACCGCGGCGAAGAAGCCCGCGGCGAAGAAGCCCGCGGTCAAGAAACTTGCGGCGAAGAAGCCCGCCGTTAAAAAAACGGCGGCTAAAAAGACCGCGCTCGGGAAAGCTGCCGGCAGGAAAAAAGCCGTGAAGAAAGTTTTAACGCTGAAGGCCTCAAAAAAGAAAACTTCGCCCGGGAAGGCGCTTAAAAAGGCGAAACCGGCGAAGAAGGTTATTGCTAAAAAGGCCAAGCCCGCGAAGAAAGCGGCACCGGTTAAAAAAGCCGGAAAGAACTCCAGGAAAAAATGAAGCTTTCAACCCTTGAAGCCGGCCTTAAAAGCCGCGCGGCGGCGGCCTTTGCCCTGGAAGAGGGAGCGATAGCGGGCTTTCACCTGGCCGCTCCGCCCCCGCATATCAGCGCGGATGTTTCCATAGCCTGGCCCATAGCCGGGGCGAAACTTCTCCGGAAACCGCCGCTTAAAATAGCGGAGGATTTCAAAGCGGCCCTCGGGCCTGAATGGGCGGAATCGGCCAATTTCGGCGGTCCCTTTGAAGCGGAATCCGTCCCTCCCGGTTTTGTGAACCTTAAGTTCAGCGACGCCTTCCTGTTCGAGGCGCTGCGGGACCTGGAAGCCCCCGGTTGCTTCGCGCGCCCGGAATTCAAGGGCGAAAAAATAAATCTTGAGTTCGTATCGGCCAACCCTACCGGGCCCATGCATTTAGCCAGCGGCCGCGGGGCCACGCTGGGAGACAGCCTGGCCAGGATTTTCAGGGCCCTCGGCGCCGATGTCTCCACCGAGTTTTATGTGAACAATGTCGGCAAACAGGTGGAGCTGCTGGGGCTTTCCCTGAAGGCCCGCCGCGACGGGGCCGAGCCCCCCGAGGGCGGCTACCAGGGAGCTTACCTTAAGGAAATGGCCGCGAGCCTTCCCCAGGGGTCAGCTGACTGGACCGACGCCCGGTTCTCCGAATACGCCGTTACCGAAATGCTGAAACTGCACCGGGCGGACATGAAGTCTTTCGGGGTGGAGTTCGACCGCTGGTTTCTTGAGTCGGAGCTGCACGCCGAGGGCGGACCTAAAAAAGCGCTGGCGGCCCTGAAAGAGCGCGGCATGGTTTACGAGAAAGAGAATGCGGTGTGGTTCGGTTCCTCCACCGAGCTGGAGTCGGACGACAAAGACCGCGTCCTGGTCAAGGCCGACGGCCGTAATACCTATTTTTTAAACGATATAGCTTACCACCTTAACAAGTACTCCAGGGGCTTCACCCGCCTTATAGACATCTGGGGGGCGGACCACCACGGCTACGTTCCCCGCATGGAGGCGGCGGTGGGGGCGCTGGGCGCCGGCAAAGGCGTGTTTAAAGTGATAATACACCAGCAGGTCGCGCTGAAGCGCGGCGAGGAACTGGTAAAGATGTCCAAGCGCGCGGGGGATTTTATCTCGCTCAAAGAGCTGGTGGAAGACGTGGGGACTGACGCCTGCCGTTTCTTTTTTGCCGCGCGCGGTCCGCATACCCATCTTACTTTCGACGTGGACCTGGCCAAGAAGAAAAGCAACGACAACCCCGTCTTTTATGTGCAGTATGTCCACGCCCGGATCAGTTCTATTTTCGCCAATGCGGCGGAAAAGGGGCTGGACCCGGCGGCCGGGTTCGACCGGGCTAAGATCTTTATCAGGCCGGAGGAGCGCGCTCTGATGCTCAAACTGCTCTGGCTGGAGAAGACCCTGGCGGACTGCGCCCGGGATTTTTCTCCCCACCACCTTACTACTTATCTTTCGGAACTGGCGGCGCTTTTCCATTCTTTCTACGACAAGTGCAAGGTCCTGGACCCGGAGAATAAGGAGATTTCAGCCTACAGGCTGTTCCTGCTCAGGCATGTGCAGGCTATTATTGCCAAAGGCCTCCGCCTCCTGGGAGTATCGGCGCCGGAAAGAATGTAGGCCGGCACGGGTAAATAAAAAAAACCGCGTTTTAACGCGGTTTTTTTATGCCCGGTTTTAATACAGCTTGAGCAGTTTTTTCGCGGCAGTCAGGAGGGTTTCCGCGGTCAGCGGTTTTTTAAGCACGATCACGTCCATGTTCTTCGCCAGGCTGGCCACGGCTTCCGGCGAGCCGGTGGAGAACAGTATAGGAGTCGGGATAGCGAGCTGCAGGCGCAGGCGCTCAAAAACTTTCCTGCCGCCGCCGGCGGGCATATCCACGTCCAGGATTATCAGGCCCGGCCCGAATTCCTGGGCTTTTGTTACGGCGCCTATGGCGTCTTCGGCGGTCTGTATTTCAAACCCGGCTTTGGAGAGTATTTCGGAATAGAGCTCCAGGACGCAGGTATCGTCGTCCACTATGAGTATTTTGCGCCGGGCGGTCTGCGCCTGCGGGGGCGGCGGCGGCGGGTTAGGGTCCATGGCCGCGCTAGAGGCCGCGGGCAGCAGCTTTTTTACCTCAGCCAGCAGTTTCTCCGGGTCGGTGGGCTTGCTTATTACCGAGACATTGTGGAGTTTTGACAGGTCGGGGAGCATCTCCGGCTTCCCGGTAGAGAAAATTATGGGTACAGGGTCGGCCATGCGGGTCCTAAGCGTATCAAAGACTTTCATCCCCCCCCCGGCCGGGATGTTCAGGTCGAGTATGATCAGGTCGGCCTTGAACTGCTGCTGCTTGGTTACCGCGGACAGCGCGTCCTCCGCGGTCCGGACTTCAAAGCCAGCCTCGGTAAAAAACTCCCTGTAGAAATCAAGTATAGCGGGATTATCCTCTACCGCCAGAATTTTCAGCATTAATTTTTCCCGTTCGCTCTCCCCTTTCGTAAATACTACAATAATTGCGCCCGCCGGCGCATCTTGCGGGGCCTGAATTATTTTTTCCTCCTGTCTCCGTGGGCGGTTTACTTGACAAGATAAGCGCTTTTTCAATAATCTAAATATTAACGCATCAGGGTCAGTGCCCGTAAGAGACTGTTCTGCTCCGTGATTTTTTCCCGTTCCTCAACCTTAAAACCGCATCCAGGAGATACCATGCCCTCAAATAAGATCGTTTGGACCAAAACAGATGAAGCCCCCGCCCTGGCCACTTATTCGCTGCTGCCTATAATCAAGGCTTTCACGGCCGGCGCAGGCATAGAAGTGGAGACCAGCGATATTTCCCTCGCGGGCAGGATAATAGCCAACTTCCCGGAAAACCTGACCGAAGCCCAGAAGATGCCGGACAATTTGGCCCGGCTCGGCGAGCTGGCCCTGAACCCCGACGCCAATATAATAAAGCTGCCCAATATAAGCGCTTCCGTCCCCCAGCTGAAGGCCGCCGTAGCCGAACTTAAAGCGCAGGGTTACGCTCTGCCCGATTATCCCGAGGACCCGAAGACCCCGGCGGAAAAAGAAGTGAAAGAGCGCTATGCCAAAGTTCTGGGCAGCGCCGTTAACCCCGTGCTCCGCGAAGGCAATTCTGACCGCCGCGCCCCGCTCTCGGTAAAGAACTTTTCTAAAAAGAACCCGCATAAGCTTGCTCCCTGGAGCCCGGACTCCAAGGCCCATGTCGCCCATATGACTGAAGGGGATTTCTACGGCAATGAGAAATCACTCTGCCTTGAAGAAGGGTGCGGGTTCCGCATTGAGCTCGCCGGCGCTGACGGCAAGACCACAGTCCTTAAGAGCGGCCTTAAGGCGCTCAAAGGCGAGATACTGGACGGAACTTTCATGAGCAGAAAAGCGCTGCGCGGCTTTTACTCGGCGCAGATAGACGACGCGAAGAGCACCGGGCTGCTTCTTTCCCTGCACCTTAAAGCTACGATGATGAAAGTCTCCGACCCCGTGATGTTCGGCCACGCCGTCTCCGTATTTTTCGCGGATGTTTTCGAAAAGCATGCCGTAACTTTCAAGGAGCTGGGAGTGAACCCTAATATGGGCCTCGGGGACCTTTATAAGAAGATCCACGACCTTCCCGCCGCCAGGAAGGCAGAGATCCATGAGGACATAAAAGCCGTCTACTCCAAACGCCCCGCGCTGGCTATGGTGGATTCGGGCAAGGGCGTCACCAACCTTCACGTTTCCAGCGACATAATAGTGGACGCTTCTATGCCGGTTGTGATTCGCGACGGCGGCAGGATGTGGAACCCGGAAGGCAAACTGCAGGACACGAAAGCGATGATCCCCGACCGCTGCTACGCCACCATCTACCGGGAGATCATAGAAGACTGCCGCAGGAACGGCGCTTTTGATCCCGCTACCATGGGTTCCGTGCCCAACGTGGGGCTGATGGCCCAGAAAGCGGAAGAGTACGGTTCCCACCCCACCACTTTCGAGCTCCCCTCCGACGGAACCGTGCGCGTAGTAGACGACGGCGGCAAAGTCCTTATGGAGCATAAGGTGGAGGCCGGGGATATCTGGCGCATGTCGAGGGCCAAGGATATTCCTGTGCAGGACTGGGTCAAGCTGGCCGTAAAGCGCGCCAGGGCTACCGGCTCCCCCGCAGTTTTCTGGCTGGACAGGAACCGGGCTCACGACGCCCAGGTTATAAACAAGGTGGAAAAATATCTTAAGGACCACGATACCTCAGGGCTGGAGATAAAGATCCTGACCCCTGAAGAAGCTATGAAGTACTCGGTGGACAGGATACGCAAAGGACTGGATACTATCTCCGTCACCGGGAACATCCTGCGCGATTATCTGACCGATCTTTTCCCTATCCTCGAGCTCGGGACCAGCGCAAAGATGCTCTCCGTGGTCCCGCTCCTGGCCGGCGGCGGCCTGTTCGAGACGGGAGCCGGGGGTTGCGCCCCGAAGCATGTGCAGCAGTTCCAGACCGAAGGCTACCTGCGCTGGGATTCCCTCGGGGAATTCTCCGCGCTAGCGGCTTCGCTGGAGCACCTGGGCACAGCTTTCGGGAACGATAAAGCCCTTATCCTGGCCGAGACCCTCGACCAGGCTATAGCGAAGTTCCTGGAGAATAATAAATCACCCGCCCGCAAGGTGGGGCAGCTAGATGCCCGCGGCAGTCATTTTTACCTGGCCCTTTACTGGGCGCGGGCCCTGGCGGCGCGGTCTAAGGATGCGGGTTTCCAGGCCAGGTTCTCCGCCATAGCTAAACAAATGGAAGAGAGCGAGGAAAAGATAAACAAGGAGCTTCTTGCGGCCCAGGGTAGACCGGTGGATATGGGCGGCTACTACCACCCCGACCAGGTTAAAACCGGCAAGGCGATGCGCCCCAGCCCCGCGCTGAACGCGATAATAGACGCAATGCAGGGAGCCGGGGTTTCCTCTCCGTCTTATGCAGGCGGCGCGCGCCCCTGAAAAGGCTTAGCGGGTTAAATAAAAAATCCCCGTCTTATGACGGGGATTTTTTTTATGCTTTTTTGATTATTTGCCGGCGCAGGCGAGGGCAATAAGGAAAAGGTAATCGGAGAGGCGGTTGAGATAGACGGCCGGCGCTTTGGCTTTTATTTCCCAGGACAGGATCTCGCAGACGCGGGTTTTTGCACGGGCCAGGTGAGCGAGGGCTTCCGTTTTATTTGTGCCGGGCAGCACGAACTTCTTCGGGGGTTTTATTAAGGCCGCGCGGAGTTCTATCAGTTTTTCAAGCGCCGCGGTTTCGTTTTTTAAATCCCCTTTCATGCAGGCTATCAGCCCGGAGGCGCGGATAAGCGCGGTCTGGGCCGCCGAGATCTCTTTTTTTATCCTCGTATCTTTTATCCCGGCTTTAAGCAGGCCGAGCAGGGCAGACAGGTCGTCCACCAGGGCGTTGAGCTTTACCCGGCAATGGGTTTTGGGTACGCGCCCGCCGCCGAACAGGTCGGTGAAGCCTAGGTCGCCGGCGCCTATTTTGGGTTTGTAATTCTTCGGCATTAAAGCTTGAACTCTCTTACTTTTTCCCTCACTAAAGCGCTTATTTCCGGCGGCAGTTCCGCCGAGGCCGCGGCCAGCTTTTTGCCTATGGCCCCCGGGTCGAACAAACCGTCTTCCACCAGTACCGGCGAGCATTGGGATGTTCCCCAGACATGCTCTCCGTTGTCTATGCCGGTGTGCTTATAGGCGTACTGTCTGGTCCAGGTGAGCGCCCTGGGTTTGCGTTCGCGGTCATAACAAAGCTGGAAACCCAAGATCGAATCGTCCTTGTCAAACCAGACTATGAGGTCAAAATATTCGTCCGCGAACCAGCGGCGGCGCGGGTCGCCTTCTATCTGGCGCACATTCTTTTCTTCTTTCAGCATGAGTAGATTCTACAATACTTGCGCCCCGGGGTTCACTAGTGCGCGCGCGCCCGCAAGTTCTTTGAGGAATGGTATAATTTATCCAGAGGTACACCATATGAAAGACAAAATAACCGCAGTTATAGAGAGAATTAAACCCATGCTGGCGGCTGACGGCGGCTCCGTAGAGCTTGTCGGAGTGGACGAGAAGACCGGGATAGTTACCGTAAGGCTTACGGGCGCCTGCGGCTGCTGCCCGCATTCCACCATGACGCTCAAGAACGTAGTAGAGCGCATGCTAAAGGAAGAAGTCGCGGAAGTTAAAGAAGTTGTTGTAGGCTAAACCCGGAACAGCTTTTAAATCGCACGGATTAGGGAACGATTGCACAGATTTCCGGGCCGGTGTGACGGGCTTTGATCCGTGTAATTATTTGTATGGCTCTGATCAATCTCCATAACCATTCCACTTTCTCCGACGGGACCCTGGCTCCCGCCGCGCTGGCCCGCGAAGCCGCGCGCGCCGGCATAACTTATTTCTCCCTTACGGACCACGATATGACCGGCGGCTGGGCCGAGATGGAGCCCGCGCTCAAAGAAGCCGGGATCAAATACTGCTACGGGGTGGAGATTAGCACGGGGCAGTATGAGAACCTGCATATCCTGGGCTACGGCATAAACATCGCCGACCCTGTACTCTCCGCCCTTCTCGCCGATTTCCGCGGCAGGCGCGTGATACGGATAAAAAACATACTCGGGCTCCTTAAAGACCTGGGCGTAGATATAGCTTATGAGGAACTGCCCGTGCCGGAGGGCCGTGCCGTGGGCCGGCCGCACGTGGCCGACGCTATGCGGGCCCGTAAAGTAGTTCCCAGCAGGAGCCAGGCTTTCAAGCGCTACCTCGCCCCGGGAGCCCCCGCTTATGTCCCGCCCAACGGGCCCGCTATCGAGGAAGCTATCAGGGCGGTAAAGGACGCAGGCGGGAAGGCCGTGCTGGCGCATCCCGGCGTAGTATCTAAAATAATGGACCTGGGCGCCTGGAAGGCGGCCGGTTTGGACGGGATAGAAGCTTTTTACCCCGCCCATACAGGCGCCGCTACCCGGGACCTGGTCAGCCTGGCCGCGCGCCACGGCCTTTTTGTGACCGCCGGCTCGGATTTCCACGGCCCGGGCTCGGAGCGGGACAAAATGTCCGGGTTCGAATATTCCGACGAGTATTTTTCCGAGATAAAGAAACTGTTTATATGAAGATAATCTCGCACCGCGGAGCCTCCGGCTACGCTCCGGAAAACACCCTGAAAGCTTTCCGGCTGGCGGTAGAGATGGGCTCTAAAGATTTTGAATTCGACGTGCACCAGACCAAGGACGGGATACTGGTGGCTCACCATGATTTCGACCTGCTGCGCACCGCCGGCAAAGAGGCGGCTATAGCGGACCTGGATTATTCCGAACTGAAGAAGTTCAATGTCGCGGCCTATTTCAGGCCGGAGAAAGAGGCTCTTTGCGTCCCCCGCCTGGAAGAGGTCCTGGATATTGTGGGCCCGGGGAGCGACTGGCTAAATTTTGAAGTAAAGAACCACGGGAACATCTACCCGGGCATAGAGCGCAAGGTCCTGGCTTTTCTAGAGAGCCAGCCCGGGCTTTTTGAGAAGTCGGTGGTTTCCAGTTTTGATTATGGGACGCTCAAGAGGTTCCGGGAACTTTCCCCCCGCCTCAAGCTGGGCTTTCTCGGCCACGGGCTGAGCACAATGCTGCTTCTGCCGGCTATCAAGAGGGCGAAGGCCATTGGCGCCGTCAATTTTCACCTGGCTTTGCGCATCGCTTTTAAACTGAACGTGTCCCGCATTAAAAAGGCGGGGTTTAAGGTCTGCGTCTACACCGTCAACGAGAAGAAAGACGCGCTGAAGATGAGCAGCATAGGCGTGGACGGGATCTTCAGCAATTACCCGGACATAATGGGAGAGTGGATTTTAAAAGGCTGATATGGAAACCGCTTTGAAAGAGGAAATTAGCAGACTGACTTCCCTGGGCCTGCACCGGCGCTGCGCCGAGGGCGACCTTGAACGCGTGGCCGGGCTGACCCTTGAGATAAACCGCCTGAAGAAGAAAAAGAACGCGGTTATCTGCGCGCATGTCTACCAGACCCCGGACATCATCCTGGGCATAGGCGACCTTGTGGGCGATTCCTACAAACTGGCTGACGACTGCAGGAACGCGCCCGCGGATATCATCGTTTTCTGCGGCGTGCACTTCATGGCCGAGACGGCCAAGATCCTGAACCCGTCAAAGAAGGTTTATGTCCCCTCTATCAACGCCGGCTGTTCCCTGAGCGAAGCTGTTACGGGGGCCGACGTGCGCAAGCTTAAGGCCGATCACCCCGGGCTCCCGGTCATCACCTATATCAACACTTCTGCCGAAGTAAAGGCCGAGTCCGATTGCATCGTGACGAGCGCCAACGCGGAAAAGATCCTCCGGAAGATGTATGAAAAGCACGACAGGGTGATCTTTATTCCAGACCGGTTCATGGGGGTCAACCTGGCTAAAGCGCTGGGCAAGACGCCTGGCGAGGACATTATCCTGTGGAACGGGACCTGTATCGTGCACGAGCACTTCGACCCCGGTCTGATAAAGGTCTATAAGCAGAAATATCCCGGGCTGGTGGCGCTGGCCCACGCCGAATGTCCGTCCGACCTGATAGCGGCGGTGGATTTTATGGGCGGGACCGGGGACATGATGCGCTATGTAGAGAACACCAATGCGTCCGCCTACCTGCTGGTGACCGAGTGCGGCTTCGGAGAGCTGGCCAGGATCAGGTTCCCTGAAAAGAATTTCATAGCGATGTGCAGGCTCTGCCCTTATATGAAGTCTATCACCCTCGGCAGCGTGCTCGCCCTGCTTAAGGACCCGGCGCCGCAGGAGGTTACGGTACCCGAAGCGATAGCGGTCCGCGCGAAAAGATCCATAGAAAAAATGTTCGAGCTGGCCGCTTAGGGGCAGCCGGGAACAAATAAAAAACCGCGGGTTTGTCCCGCGGTTTTTTATTGCCTGAAACCGGCTCAGAGGTGGAAGGCGACGCAGCTTTTAACAATCCGCATTACGGTTTCCGGAAGGATGCCGAGCAGGAGCGTGGCGGCGGCGGTGACGGCTATTACGCTGGCGGCGTAGATATCCGTTTCAACCGGGGATTCGTCCTCGCTGCCGACGAAGAACATCCGGCGGGCTATGCCCATGTAGTAGTAAACGGAGATCACGCTGTTAAGTACGCCTAATATGGCCAGCCACAGGAATTGCTGCGTATTGACCGCTGAGGCGAAGACGTAGAACTTGCCCACGAAACCGGCCATGGGCGGGATGCCGGCGAGCGAGAGCAGGAACATCACCATTACTATGGAGAGGCCCAGGGAGCGCTTTGACAGGCCGTTGTAGGCGTCGATCTCGTAAGAGCCCGTCTTCCCGGCCACTACCATCGCCACGGCGAAGGCGCCAATATTGGTTACCAGGTAGGCCAGCGAGTAGAACATGACGCTTTCACGGCCGATAGGGCCGGCGACCACGAGACCGATAAGGATATAACCGGCCTGCGCGATGGACGAATAAGCGAGAAGTCTTTTGACATTAGTCTGGAACAGGGCGGTGAGGTTCCCCAGGGTCATTGTAAGAGCGGCCAGGATCGCTATCAGCATTGTAATATTTATTTCCTGGTGGGGAATTACCGAGGCGAATATCCGCATCATCGCGCCGAGAGCGGCCAGCTTGGAGGCTACCGACAGATAAGCGGTTACGGGAGTGGGCGCGCCTTCGTAAGCGTCAGGGGCCCAGAAATGGAAGGGGACCATTGAGACTTTGAAGCCGAAGCCGACGAGGATAAACAGCATGCCCATGATATAAGCGGGGTCGCCTATATGGAGCTCTACGGCGGTGGCGTAGTTGAACAGGTTGGTGGTCCCGGTAGCGCCGTAGAACAGCGAAATGCCGTATATGGTTACCGCGGTGGAAAGGCCGCCCATAAGGAAATACTTTATGGCGCCTTCAGCGGACCTGGGGTTCTTCTGCTCGAAACCGGTCAGGATAAAGCAGGAGATGCTTATAAGTTCCAGGGATATAAGCAGGTAGATAAAGTCCATCGCTCCGGACAGGAGCATCATTCCGCAGCTCGCCCAGAGCAGGAGGGCCGTATAGGTGCCTATATGCCTGGCGCGGATACCGGTATAATTCACCGACAGCATCAGCGTGAAAACCGTGGCGACAAGCACGATGAATTTGAAAAACTGGGCGGCGGGGTCTATCACCCACATAGTGCCCGTGCCATAACCGGCCATTAAGGCCTGGGTTATTATCATCCCGAGCACGGCTATAGTGCTGATGATCCCGAGATGGTAGAGCAGCTTTGCGCGGCTCTCGCAAATAAAGGCCCCGCTGAGCAGGATGAGCAGCCCCGCGCAGGCCAGTATTATTTCAGGGTTCAGTAGGAGGATGTTTGTCATTGTTTGCTATTTCATTAAGCCGGCCAGGTAGGTAATAGTGGGGTTGATCCAGTCAAGGCAGACCCTGGGCCAGATTCCGATCGCCAGCGTAAGGACGGCCAGCGGGACTATGGCTATCAGCTCGCGCGCGTTCATGTCCTTTAAGCCGGCCCATTTCTCGTTGAAAGGCCCGAGGAAGACTTTCTCTATCATGCGCAGGAAGAAGGCGGCGGTTACGAGGATACCGATGGTGGAAACAGCCACATAATACGGCCATGATTCGAAAGCGCCGAGGAAACAGAGGAATTCTCCAACGAAGCCGGCCAGCCCGGGCAGTCCGAGGGAGGCCATAACCTGTATTATCATCAGGCCGGCGAAAATGGGGAACCGCGCTGCCAGGCCGCCGAAGGCGTCCATGTCGCGGGTATGGGCCCGGTCATAGATAACGCCAACCAGGAGGAACAATGAGCCCGTTATAAGGCCGTGGGTGATCATCTGAAGCACCGCGCCGTTGAAGCCGATAGTGGTCATGGCCGTCATACCGAGCATGCAATAGCCCATGTGGTTAACAGAGGAGTAGGCCACCATTTTCTTGAGGTCTTTCTGGGCCATGGCGCAGAAAGCGCCGTAGACTATATTTATCACGGCTATTATTATAAGGAAAGGCAGGAACCATTTGGTCGCGGCAGGCAGCGTGGGGAAAGATACGCGCATTATGCCGTAGGTTCCCATCTTGAGCATGATACCGGCCAGGATCACGCTGACGCCGGTGGGCGCTTCAACGTGGGCGAGCGGCAGCCAGGTATGGAAGGGGAAGGCCGGGATCTTTATGGCGAAACCGAGGTAGAGGGCCAGGAAGATCCAGATCTGCATGTTCAGCGGGAGCAGGCTTCCCTGCCGGGCCAGCTCGATCATGTTGAACGTATGAGGGGCCGAGTTGAAATAAAGCGCGAGTATGCCCAGGAGCATGAACAGGCTGCCGAATAAAGTATAGACGAAGAATTTTATGGCGGCGTATTCTTTTTTAGGACCGCCCCAGACTCCGATAAGGAAGTACATAGGGACCAGGGTGAGCTCCCAGAACACGTAGAAAAGGAAGAAGTCGAGCGAAACGAAAACGCCCAGCATGCCGGCCTCGAGCAGGAGGAACCAGAAGAAGAACTCTTTTACCCTGAGGGTTATATTGAGGGAGTAGATCAGGGAAACCAGGGTGAGCAGGGCGGTAAGGATAACGAGGGCCACGGAAAGGCCGTCCACGCCTACGAAATAATTGATATTGAAAGCCGGGATCCAGGAGAGCTGTTCAATGAATTGCATTCCGGCGGTGGTTTTGTCGAAGGCGGCGTAAAGGTAGCCGGTCAGGGCCAGGCAGACGGAGCTTACGGCGATGCCGAATCCCTGTATGGCTTTTATTTTTGTTTTCGGGATGGCGAGTATCGCCAATGCTCCTGCCAGCGGTACGAAAACGATTAGGGACAATAGTGACATGTTTAAGTTCTCCTAGCTTATTGCTGCCTTAATATGGTCAATGGCCGGCTGCGGCCTAGCCTGCAAACGCTATCGCCGCAAAAATTGAAACGGCGACAGCTACGAAAAGAAGATAGTTCTGTATGATGCCGGTCTGCGCCAGCCGGGCAGCCCTGCCCGAGTAAAGGGTTATCGTGCCGAAGGCGTCCACGGCCGCGTCCACGATATAGGTGTCTATCCACCCCTGGATCTTGCCGAGCTTTATGGTCAGCCAGCCCCAGCCGTCTATGGCTATCTGGTCCAGGAAGTTGAAATCGACGCTGAACAGGACAACGCTGAGTGAGTCCGCCCAGGCTACTATTTTCAGGAAGAAAGCGTCCAGCCAGTAGCGCTTCTCCAGCATGTTTACTATCGGGGAGAACTTTTCCCTGAGCAGGGCGGGGATATCGGGCCGGGATTTATAAAGCCAGAGTCCGAAGACCATTGAGAACACGGCCACCAGCGAGGAAACCAGCGCCACCGTGCTGTGGGAGACATGGTGCAGCTCAAAAGGGAGAGCGCCTTCAAAGTTAACCAGGTGCTCGAATATTTCGTGCCGGGTCAGGGCCCAGCCGGAGATCACGGAAACGATACCCAGGAACATCAGCGGGATGGTCATCACCAGCGGGTTTTCGTGCGCGTGGTCGTGTTTATGCGCGTCTTTCGGCTTCCCGTGAAAAGTCATTACGAGGGCGCGGGCCATATAGAAAGCCGTCATCGCGGCGGCCATTGCGCCCAGGGCGAATAAAAAAGGGCTGCGCGACAGCGCGGCTACAAGCACTTCGTCCTTTGAGAAGAAGCCGGCGAAAGGAGGGATACCGCAGAGGGCCAGGGTCCCGAGCAGGAAGGTCACGTAGGTTATGGGCATTTTATGGCGCAGCGCGCCCATTTCGCGCATATCGTTGGTGTGTACAGCGTGGATCACCGAGCCGGCCGCGAGGAAGAGCAGGGCTTTGAAATAGGCGTGGGTGGTGAGGTGGAACATCCCGGCGGTAAACCCGCCGGCGCCCAGAGCGAGCATCATATAGCCCAACTGCGAGACGGTGGAGAAAGCCAGTACGCGCTTAAGGTCAAAGCAGGTAAGCGCCAGCGAGGCGGCCATGAAAGCGGTGATAGCTCCGGTCCAGGCCACTACGTCCATCGCTATAGGGGAGAGCGTGTAAACCGAGTAGAGCCTGGCTACCATGTAAACACCGGCCGCGACCATAGTGGCGGCGTGGATAAGGGCCGAGACAGGAGAAGGACCTTCCATCGCGTCGGGGAGCCAGATAAAAAGAGGGAACTGGGCCGATTTGCCGGCGGCGCCCAAAAACATAAGGATACCGGCGAGGCCGGCCAGGGCAACGGGGATGAGCCCGTTCTGGGCTTTTTCCATTATTGCGGATATCTCGAAGGTTCCGGCTGCGTAGAACAGGGTGAGCAACCCCAACAGGAAACCCAGGTCTCCGAGCTTGGTGGTTATGAACGCTTTTTTGCCGGCATAGGCCGCCGACTGTTTTTCGAACCAGAAGCCGATGAGGAGGTAGGAGCAGACGCCTACCAGTTCCCAGCCCATAAAGAACACCAGCATGCTGCTGGTGAGGGTGACGCAGAGCATGGAGCCGGTGAAAATGGAAAGGTAGGCGTAGTACCGCTTGAAGCGGGGGTCGCCGTGCATATAGCCGGTGGAGTAGATCTGGACGAGGAGGCTGACGGTGGTGACCACCAGGAGCATGGCCAGGGTCAGGCCGTCAACGTATACGCCCAGGGAAAGCTGGTGCGCCCCTACGCTGAACCAGGGGATGGACGCCTCGTAAGGAAGGGCGATGCTGCCCCTGACGGCTTTTACAAACAGCATGGCCGCCTGGATAAAGCCCCAGGCCGCCACGGCTATGCCGGCGGAAGCGCCTTTTATAGGCAGCCATTTGCCGACGGCGAAGATCACTCCGGCGACGGCGAAACTCAGCAGCGGCAGTATGAAAACGTATTCCAGCATTTAAAATTCTCCGGTTCTGCTTTATTCCGAGTTGCGATCATCCTTTAAGGATATTGTACTTTTCAACGTAAACGGTCTTGAGGTTCTTGTAAATAGCCATTACCAGCGCCAGGCCCACAACCACTTCCGCGGCGGCCAGCGTGATAATGAAGATAACCGTAACCTGGCCAAGGTGCTGGCCGGGGTAAAGAAAGCGGTTGAAGGCGGCGAAATTTATATTCGCGGCGTTCAGCATCAGCTCTATCGACATGAGTATCCCGATTATATTGCGCCGGGTCAGCACGCCGAAAAGCCCGATAGTGAAAAGGATCCCTGAAACAGCGAGGTAATGGGAGAGCATCATTCGGCCTTCCTCCTACCGAACAGTACGGCCCCGGTCATTGAGGCCAGGAGCACTACGGAAACAAGTTCAAAAGGTACGGCGTAATCTCCCAGCAGCGCCCCGGCCATGGCCCGGATAGTGGGATGAGGGGCGGTGGTGGCTATTATGCCGGAGAAGTACCTGGTTATTTTGTCGAAGGACCAGGAGAACGCGGCGCAGATGAGCAGCGCGGGGAGCCAGGCGTCGTTGATCTGGCGGGTTGTAAGGTCTGCTTTTGTCCCGGCCAGGAGCACCACGAAAAGTATCAGGACGGCGATGCCGCCGACATAGACAAGTATCTGGGCGGCGAAGATGAAATCCGCGCCCAGCGCGGCGAACAGCCCGGCGACTCCGGCCAGGCAGAGGCCGAGGCAGAGGGCGCTGTGCATGACTCCGGGCAGCAGGACTACCCCCAGGGCCGAAAAGAGTACAACCGCCGTCAGCATGTAAAATATTATTTGTTCTGTCATTTTCTTGCCGGTACGCTCTGGATATGCAGCTGGTCCGCTACCGGGCCGTACTGGCCGTCAGCGGTATTGCGCGAGGTCCCCCAAAGACCGTCCCCGGGTTTCCATTTGCGGACCATTTCTTCCCTGGTGCTGAATACAGCCTCATAGTCCAGGGAATGCCAGAGCGCCTTCCGGGGTTTGGTGGGGCAGGACTCTTCGCAGAGCCCGCAGAAATTGCATCTTCCGTAATCTATGGTGTACCAGTCTATCTTTGGACCTACCCTGACAGCCGGGGCCGCGGGCCGGCCTTCCACGGGGGCCGGGGCCGGAACCGGAGCCGCCTTGGCGAGGGCGATGCACTTGGAGGGGCAGGCCCTCACGCACATCCCGCAGGCTATGCAGGTCTGCGCGTCGTAGGCCAGCATGCCCCTGAACCGGGCATAAGGGACTATCTTCTCGGTGGGGTACTGCACCGTAATGGAGGGCAGGAACAGGACTTTGAGGGTGACCCAGAGCCCTTTAAGGGTGTTCCAGAAAGCGTCGAATACGAAAGAAAGGTATTTCGTCATGATAGAAACCAGATCAGGAGACCGGCGGCCGCTATGTTAAGCAGGCTGACGGGCAGCAGAAACTTCCAATTGAAATCCATAAGGCGGTCCACCCGGAAACGCGGGAAGGTCCACCTGAACCAGAGGAAGCAGAACATCAGGATCAGGACTTTCCCCAGGAACCAGGCCCAGCTGGGCAGGAAATCCAGGAAAGGCAGCGGAGCAGCGCCGCCGCCGAAGAAGAAGGAGGCCATCAGCAGGCAGGAGAGCAGCACGTACGCGAATTCGCTGAGGAAGAAAAGCGCGAATTTCATGCCGGAATATTCGGTGTTGAAGCCTGCAACCAGTTCGGATTCCGCTTCCGGTATGTCGAAAGGGATGCGGTTGGTTTCGGCGACGGAAGCTATAAGGAAAACTATGAAAGCGATCTGCCCGACTACGGGGTAAAAGATGAGCCAGCGCGGGATTATGCCGCCCCAGTAACCCGCCTGCAGCCCCGCAATAGCGGAAATATTGAGCGTGCCGGCCAGCATAATAACGGGCACCACAGCGAAAGTCCGGGGCAGCTCGTATGAAACCAGCTGGGCCGCGGAGCGCAACCCGCCCAGCAGGGAGAATTTGTTGCCGCTGGACCAGCCGGCCATTATGATCCCCACTACGGAAACGCCGCCCACGGCGAACACGTACAGGGTTCCTATATCTATGTCGGCGTAAACGAGTTCATTGCCGAAAGGCACAGGGGCGAAAGCCAGGATCGCGGGAATTACGACTACCACGGGGGCCATCATGTGCACGAATTTATCGGCGGTTTCGGGGATGATGTCTTCTTTAAGTAAAAGCTTGAGGCCGTCGGCTACGGTCTGCAGCGCGCCGTGCCACCAGCCCACGTACATCGGGCCCATCCGGGACTGGATATGCGCGGAGATCTTGCGCTCCCACCAGACCGCGAACAGCGCATTGACCAGCGGGGCGGCGAGCAGAATTGCGCCCTTTATGAAAGTCCACAGGACCGAGATGATAAAAGCCGGGACGCCTTTGGAGAGGGCGAACTGTTCGGCCGCGGAATAGAGGGGGGCTACCCTGGGGCCGGCTTCGCCCAGGAACCAGGCCGCTCCCGCGATGCCGGTTATGAGCCCGGCAAGTACCGCCGCGCCGCGCCTGTAGGTGGGCAGGCTCCACGGGCTTTTCCACATCTGAGTGGGCCAGTAGCGGGTTTCCGGCATGAGCAGCCTGCCGTTGGAGTGGTTGAAAACCGGTTCGGAAAGCTTTGGCTGTATTGTTTCTTCAGTCATGGTATTGCTTGGCTTACCTGTCGACTTCGCCGAGGACTATGTCCAGGGAACCCAGGACGGCTACTACGTCAGCAATTTTGCAGCCTGCGAGGATCTCCTGGAGTATGGCCACGTTAATGAAAGAAGGACCGCGGACATGCATCCGGTAGGGGTTCAGGCCGCCGTCGGAAACCGCGAAGAAACCGAGGTCGCCGCGGGAAGCTTCCACGTGGGCGTAAGCCTGGCCGGCGGCGGGTTTGAACATCTTGGGAACGCCCTTGGCCATTACTTCCCCGGGGTTGAGCTCCGCGCCGGAAAGCGCGTCAAGGCACTGGAGGACCATTTCCGCGGACTGGCCCATCTCCAGCATCCTGCAGTAATAGCGGTCAAAACAGCAGCCGGTCTTGCCCAGCGGAACGGTGAAATTCATTTTGTCGTAGACGCAGTACGGATCGTTCTTGCGGACGTCGAAGTTGACCCCGCTGCCGCGGAGAGAGGGGCCGGAAAGGCCCCAGGAGACGGCCCGTTCGGCGCCGATGACGCCTACTCCTTCGGTCCTGCTCCTGAAAATGGGGTTCGAGGTGAGAAGAGTGTCGTAATCTTTAAGCCTGGGCTTGAAAAAAGTTATGAACTCCCGGCATTTCTCTATCCAGCCCGGGGGCAGGTCGGCGCTTACGCCGCCTACGCGCATATAAGAGTAAAGCAGGCGCCCGCCGCACAGCATTTCAAAAAGGTCCAGCGCCATTTCACGCTCGCGGAAAGCGTAAAGGAAAGGGGTGAAAGCGCCCATATCCACTCCGAAGGTCCCGAAGAACACCAGGTGGCTGGCTATCCGGTTAAGTTCGGAGACCAGGACGCGGATATACTGGGCCCGGAGCGGGGCTTCTATGCCGGCAAGTTTCTCCACCGCCAGGCAGTAGGCCAGGTTATTGTGCATGGCCGAGGTGTAATCCAGCCTGTCGGTGAGTACGAGGGCCTGGGAATAGTTCCTGGCTTCAAAAAGTTTTTCCATCCCGCGGTGCAGGTAGCCTACGTCGGGTCTGGCTTTTATGACGACTTCGCCTTCCACGGTAAGGGCTATCCTGAGCACGCCGTGCGTGCTCGGGTGCTGGGGCCCGAAATTTATGAACATCTGGTCGGCTTTTATGGCCGTTGAGGTTTCCTTGGTCATATTAGTCGAATTTGTCCGGGATATGCTCGTAGTCTTTTCTTAAAGGATAGCCCTGCTGCGTTTCCGGGGTCAGTATCCTTATAAGGTTGGGGTGGCCTTCAAATTTAATGCCGAACATGTCGTAAACTTCTCTTTCCTGCCAGTCGGCCGCCATAAAGATGCCGTAAAGGCTGGGAACCGAAGCCCCCTCGGTCCTGGGGATCTCGCAGCGGAGACAGATCCGCAGCCCTGCGGAAAGAGAGGAGACGATATAGACCACTTCGAAGACGTCCCTGGCGAGCGCGCCCGCGGCGGGAGTCGCGCCCGGGGTGACGGCCGGGGACCGCGGGTAGCCCTTGGGGCTGGCGGGGCCGGACCAGTCGGTGGCGGTTACCACGTCGAGGTAGTCGAATGAGAATTTAGAGCGGAGCCGCTCGCAGACAACGCGCAGCGATTGCGCGGGGACGGTCCAGGTGGGGTAATTCTTTATAGGGAGCTCGGCCTTCGCCAGTCCGGGGAAGGAGGTCTGCAGGTTGGCAAGTATTTCTTCCGTAGTCATCAGGACAGTTTCCTCGAGCCGGTGGCCTGGAGCGGGGTGGCCCCCGAGCCGTTCTTCACCTTCATCTTCCTGATCTTCTCCTGGAGCTTGATCACGGCGTACATGAGGGCTTCGGGGCGCGGGGGGCAGCCGGGCAGGTAGACGTCCACGGGGATTATTTTGTCCACGCCCTTTACCACGGAATAAGAATCGTAAAAAGGTCCGCCGCAGTTGGCGCAGCCGCCCATCGCTATTACGAATTTGGGCTCCGGCATCTGCTTGTATATCCTTATAATAGGTTCCGCCATCTTTTTGGCCACGGTTCCGGCCACGAACATAACGTCCGCCTGCCTGGGAGTAGGCCGGGGGAAAACGCCCATCCTTTCAAAGTCGAAGCGGGCGGCGTAAGCGGCCATCATCTCTATGGCGCAGCAGGCCAGGCCGAAGGTCAGCGGCCAGAGCGAGGAGGTCCTGGCCCAGTTTATAAGGGAGTCGGAGGTGGCAAGGGCTATCTCCCCGCCGGGCAGGGTTTCTATTTTTGAAAGATTGTCGAGTACTATTCCCATTGCAGCGCACCCATTTTCCAGGCGTAGGCCAGGCCCGACACCAGGATCCCGAGGAAAATTCCCATCTCCACCAGGGCTACGGCGCCCATAGAGCGCACTACCACGGCCCAGGGGAAGATGTAGAGAGCTTCAACGTCGAAAATAACAAAAAGGAGCGCGTAGGTATAAAACCGGATATTGGTCTGTACGGTGGTCTCGCCGACCGTTTCCATGCCGCATTCGTAAGCGGTGCGTTTTAAGGTATCATTCACCCGGGGCCGCACGAGTTTCGCTGCTATCAGCGAGCCGCCGGCGAAAAGGGTGGCTATTACCAGGAGTATGAGGATTGAGGCGTAGGCTAGTAGCATAAGGTGGCTGCTTTGAGAAACACGATCCGCGCCGCTTGTTTTCTTTTGCCGGATATCAAGTCCCGGTTTTGCTTACGTGCTGAAAATAATTATATTGAATTTATTTTTCTTTGTCAAAGCGCGCGGGCCGCGGTCCCCCGTCGTTCCGCTTCAGCGAAGCCGGGCCGGGAGCAGAAAAGCTCCCGGCCCGGGCGGCGCCGTTATTTACCCGTGGTATGGTTAAGGAGCCCGCCTGCAGTCAGGATGGCCCGCTGGCGCGCCGAAAGGGCGCAGACGCATTCCACCGGGGCTCCGGTCCTGGCGTTTTTGAGCATGACCGGCTTCCCTTCCGCGGCCGAGGCCCGCCAGTCTCCGCAGGTAAGTTTGTCGCCGGCCTGCAGCGCGTCGTAATCCGCCGGGTTCTTAAACGTAAGGGGCGCTATGCCGAAGTTGAGCAGATTGGCGGCGTGTATGCGTTCGAAAGACTTGGCCAGTACCGCTTTTACCCCAAGGTACATCGGGCACATGGCCGCGTGTTCGCGGCTGGAACCCTGGCCGTAGGACTCGCCGGCCACTATCACGTTGTGGGTGCCGGCGGCTTTGCTTTCCAGGCAGCGCTTTGAGAAAGTGGCGTCCACGTTCTCAAATACGAACTGGGCGTACTTGGGCACGTTGGACCGGTATTTCAGGCGCGCGCCGGCGGGCATGATATGGTCGGTGGTTATTTTGTCTCCTACCACCAGCATTACTTCGCCGTCCAGCTGTTCAGGCATTTTTTCATTGCTGGGCGGCTCGCCGATATTCGGGCCGCGGAAGATCTCCGTTGCCGCGCCCTCTGCGCCGGGCTTTATAAGGAAGGAGTCGTCTACCAGGAAGGAGCCGGGCTCTTTTATGGCCGGGTATTTTATGCCGGATTTGCGGGGATCGGTGAACTTCCCGGCCAGCGCGGCCACCGCGGCTACTTCGGGGCTGACCAGATACACCTGCGCGTCCGCGGTCCCGCTGCGGCCCTCGAAATTGCGGTTATTGGTCCGCAGGGAAACGCTGCCGCTCTTGGGGGAGAAGTGGTTGCCGATGCAGAAGCCGCAGGCGCTCTCAAGGAGGCGCGCGCCGGAATCCAGCATTGCCGCCAGGGCGCCTTTGCGGGCTAGCATCTGGAGTACCTGGCGGGAGCCGGGGGCTATCCCGAGGCTGACTTCCCGGTTTACGGTGTGCCCTTTGAGTATCTCGGCGGTGGTCATCATGTCTTTAAAGGAGGAGTTGGTGCAGGAGCCTATGCAGACCTGGTCCACGGCCATCCCTTCCAGCTCGGAGATCTTTTTAACTATGCCCGGGCTGTGCGGGCAGGCTGCCATCGGTTCGAGCGCGGAGAGGTCCAGGTCTATGACCCGGTCGTATTTTGCGCCGCGGTCAGCTTTCAGTTCGCTCCAGTCGGCTTCGCGGCCCTGGGCTTTCATGAATTTCTTCGTTATATTGTCGGAAGGAAAAACGGAGCAGGTGACGCCCATCTCAGCGCCCATATTGGCTATGGTGGCGCGCTGGGGCACGGAGAGTTTCTTTACCCCGGGGCCGCCGTATTCCAGCATTACGCCCACATTGCCCTTGGTGGACAGCGTCTCAAGCATCTTAAGTACTACGTCCTTGGCGGCAACCCAGGGCTGCAGTTCGCCTGCCAGCCTGACCAGGTAGACTTTCGGAGCCGCCGTGTAAAAAAGGCCGCCGCCCATTGCTACCGCTACGTCCAGGCCGCCGGCGCCTATGGCTACCTGCCCTATCCCGCCGCCGGTAGGAGTGTGGGAATCGGAGCCCAGCAGGGTGGTCCCGGGTTTGCCGAAGCGCTCCAGGTGCACCTGGTGGCAGATGCCGTTTCCGGGGCGTGAGTACACAACTCCGTATTTGGCCGCTACGCTCTGCAGATATTTATGGTCGTCGGCGTTCTCAAAACCTATCTGGACGGTATTGTGGTCCACGTAAGAGACCGAAAGGTCGGTCTTTATCTCCTTCAGGCCCATCGCTTCGAACTGCAGATAGGCCATGGTCCCGGTAGCGTCCTGCGTCAGGGTCTGGTCTATGCGGATGCCTATTTCCCGGCCTTTAATAAGTTCTCCTTCCTTTAAGTGGGAGGCAAGTATTTTTTCAACGATATTCTGTTTCATAGGGAGCTCCTTCGAATATTTATGCTTTATATTCTCACATATAAAAGAGGGGTTTGCCAATTATTGGCGTACAAATAGCGGGAATCGGTTGCCGTATGCATGGAAGGAGGACTGTCGGTCGCAATAGTTGGCGATGATGAAATTTTCGGCGCGCTTCCCGCAGGTAAAGGGTGTTTTTTCAAGACCGCCGGCATCGAAGTTCCGGCCGCGGCGGTTAAAGCGGTCCTTTTCGGGGCCGGCCTTCACCGGGAGCGGCCCTGAACCTCCGGGCGGAGGGCCGGGGCCTCAGACCGCAACAAAACATCTTTAAAAACGCGCGCCCTGCCGGGAAGCGCGTTTATTATTTACCTGCCGGCAGCTCGGCTTCCGGTTTCATCCTGCGAAGTTTTTTATCGAATTTTACCGCGGCATCAACTCCGAGGACAGTGGCTTTGTCCCCGGTAACGGAAAACTTTATTTCCAGGTCAAGCATGAAAAAAGCGAGTTCTGCGCCGTCTTTCATCTGCGTTTTGTCCCGGGTATTACGCGGGTCGTGCCGGAGGGTGGCGGCTATAAGCGGCGGGATCTCCCGCGCGTCGGGCCGGGCCAGGCGCCCGATATCCCTTAATGCCCGTTCGGAAAACACTATCTTCAATTCCGGGAAAGCGTTCAGCGGAACCCAGCCGGAAAGCGGATCGGCCGCTATGTCGCTTATGGGCAGGTAAGGTTTTACGTCCAGTATCGGCGTCCCGCTTATCAGGTCTATGCCCGACAGGTAAAGAGTGTCTTTTTCCACGCGTTCGAGTTTACAGAGGGAAAGGCCGACCGGGTTAGGGCGGTGCGGCGAGCGGGAGGCGAAGACGCCGATCTTGCCCCCTTTGAGGCGGGGCGGGTGTATCTTGGGATGGAAGGACTTGTTGGTGGTCAGGTGGAACCACGAGAGAAGCCAGACATGGCTGAATTCGGAAAGGCCGGCCAGGGAATGCCCGGGGGAGTATTCCGGGTAGATCTTAAGGCGCGCGAAGGAGCCGGGGACTAGGTGCGGCTGGCGCGGGGTTCCGAATTTCTCCTGGAAGCAGGATTCGAGGACGCCTATTATTTTAAAAGCGGGCGCTTTTGGCCTTTCTTTTTTTTTGTCGGTCATTGTCAGGCTTTGCGCGCCAGGACTATAAGCCGGTCGCGTTTCGGAGTCAGGGGCAGGCCGCTGAAGCTGCCCCAGTGTTTAACCGGGGTCAGGCCGGCTTTCCGGAGGGCGGCGTCCAGGCGGGCCTTATTGTAGAGGCGGCTGAAAAAACTTCGCGTAAGAACCTTCCCCCCGTTCTTGGGAACCCTGGTCCAGGCGTTGAAGACCCCGTCGGCGGTGGCCCCGGCTTCTTCCAGCTGGTAGTAATCTTCCATTTCTGTCCAGTTGCGCGGCGAGAAATTCGCCCTGACAAAGTCTCCGTTGACGAGGTCTATCAGGAACAGGCCCCCGGGCTTGAGGGCGGCGGCCACGCCTTTGAGGGTTTGCATGTCTTCTGAGAATTTCTGGAAATAACCGAAGCTGGTGAAAAGGTTCACGGCCGCGTCGAATTCTTCCCGGTACTTCAGCCGGCGCATGTCCCCGCGGACAAGCCTGAGCCGCACTTTGTTTTTCCTGGCCCGCTCTCCGGCTTCACCCAGGTATTCCGGCGAGAAATCATAGCCGGTGACGGCCAGGCCTTTTTTAGCGAACTCTACCGCATGGCGGCCCGGGCCGCAGCAGAGGTCCAGCAGCGCGGAGCCTTTTTTAAGCTTCAGCTGTTTAAGAATGAAGGCCGCCTCCCGGGGCGCCATTCTCACCGCGGCCGGGGAAGCGGGGTTATAGAAGGAACTCTTGAAGAAATTGTTATGCCACTCGCGGGAGACTTTCATTAGCGGTTAGACTTATCGGCGGCCGGCCGCCGGGCAGGCTTACTTTATCAGGTTTTTATAAACTCCGGGCTCGGAGCCTTCTATTACCGTAGCCCCGACGGCCTTTTTGAAAAACTCAACGGGCCCGGCCCAGCCTATGGCCGCGTAACCGTAGCCGGCGTCCTTCATTGCTTCAAGCGTGCGTATCAGCAGGGCTTTGCCGAGGCCTTTTTTCTGTATGGTTTCGTCCACCCCGATCGGACCAAAAAAACCTTTAAGAGTGGCGTCGTAGCAGGCAAAGCCTGCTATCTGCTTGTCTTTAACGGCTACAAAGCAGGTCGCCGGCCGGGCGGAAAGAGCTACGTCGCATTCCGAGGCCCACGAGCGGGAGAATTTTTTCCCGGCCCATTCAACAATAGCGTGTTTTTCCGGCCCGATAGCGCGCCGTATCTGCACCCCGTCGCCGAGAAGTTTCTCCACTGCCGCCGCGGAGGACGGAAGGTCGTAAAGTTTTACAAGCAGGTCCGGCATCAGTGGCCCCCTCCCCCGTCTTCAGGGGTTCTTTCCTCGTCTATGTTCTTGTAGCCGCCCGCGGAATTTCTACCGGGGGCGGGCTTGGCCTTCGTTTTCTTTTTCTTTGCCGGAGCTTTTTTTATCGGGTCGCCCTCTATGTCGAATTTATAGGTCGCTTTTTGTTCTCCCGAAGAGAATTTATAATCCGAAACCGGCTTTTCGGCTTTCTTGCCTGTTTTTTTCTTCTTCTTGCTTTTGGGGGCCGCTTTGCCTTTTTTAACCGGTTTTTTTTCTATAGGGTCGCCTTTCTGGTCGAATTTGTATCTGCGCTCCCCCTCCCCGGAAGAGAATTTATACTCCGAAACTTTCTTCGGCGCTTTCTTTTTGCTTTTCTTTTTCCCCGCTTTCCCTTTTTTGCCGGCAGGTTTTACCGCCGGTCTGGCCGGGGCGGCGGTCTCTTCGGACCGGGGAGCGCTTTCGTCCCGGGCGGAGCCGGGCAGGCTGAGAGCGGGCAGCAGGAGCAGGGCT
Organism: Elusimicrobia bacterium CG1_02_56_21; assembly: GCA_001871115.1. Lineage (GTDB taxonomy): Bacteria > Elusimicrobiota > Elusimicrobia > Elusimicrobiales > UBA9959 > UBA9959. The sequence continues at coordinate 28,173 of MNUR01000126.1, forward strand.
AAGAGAAGGCTCAGATGTTTTGTCACGTCAGGATTATCTCCGCTTTTTCCGTTTTAGGGGCAAGCTCCGCGGCGCGGACGGAAGCTTCTATGAGGCAGGCCAGCGTGACCGGGCCCACTCCGCCCGGAACCGGGGAAACAGCCGCCGCGGTCTCCTTGATGTCTTCAAAGTCCGCGTCGCCGCACATCTTGTTGCTCTCGTCGAAATTAGTCCCTACGTCTATTACGGTCGCGCCGGGGGCGAGCATTTCTTTCTTCAGCCACTTCGCCTTTCCCGCTGCGGTTATCACCAGGTCGGAACTCTTGAATATCTCCGCCGTGTTCTTTGTGCGCGTGTGGCATAGGGTGACGGTGGCGTCCATGGCCGTAAGCATCTGGGCCAGCGGCCTGCCTACTACGGCCGAACGCCCGGCTACCGCGATGTTCATGCCGGCCGGGTTGATATTGTGGAACTTTAAAAGGCGCATTACCGCCAGGGCGGTGCAGGGAGAAAAATACCCGCCGCTCTCCACCTCCGAGAATTTCCTGGCCAGGAAGAGCCTGCCCATATTCAGGGAGGACAGCCCGTCCACGTCTTTGGCGGCCGGGAGAGCGTCCCAGGTTTCCAGGGATTCGAAGCCTTCCGGCAGCGGGCGCTCGATCATTATCGCGTCGCAGGAGGCGTCGGCCCCGAGGCGGGCGAGGAAAGTCTTAAAAGCCGGGTAGCCTTCTTCCGCTTTAGGGGCGTAGAGCTTAACCGTTATTCCGAGCTTCTCGCAGGCGGCTATTTTCCGTTTAACGTATACGGCGGAGGGAGAGTCGGCGAAATAATTTATTATGGCCAGCGAGGGGGGGCGTCCCAGCCGTGTTTTTACGGCTTCTATCCGCGCGGGCAGTGTTCCCAGTATTTCCGCAGAGAGTGTTTTGCCTTCTAATGTAAGCATGGTATCTCCTAAAATGAAAAAGGCGGCCTTTGAAAGCCGCCTTTTTTACCCGTTCAGGGGTTTCCGCGGCGCGGAGTTTTTATTCCTCGTCTTCTACGTAGATGGAGCCGTTCATATAGCCGGAGCCGCTCAGGGAAACGAAGTTGGAGCTGGGCCAGCCTGAAACCGAGATGGAGCCGCTCATATTGGTCGATCCAACGGGTTTCCCGTTGCGGTAGAACTGCACGTACACATTGGGCCAGACCGTCTGGTAGACGTGCTGGTTGGGGTAGATCCACATTGAAGCGTTCACGTTCAGGTAGCTGTTATTGCTGGTTACCTTGCCGGAGGAGTCCCTGAAGTTGGCCCAGCCGGTCAGCGTTACGCTGGTGAAGCCGCCTGTGGTTCCGGGAACCCAGCCGTTGCCGTTAAGGTTGACGTAGCCGGAAACCTGCACATAATGTCCGGCTTTGGCCCTGACGGGCTTCGCCGCGGGAACTTCCACAGCGGGAGCCGAGGCTATAGAATTGGCCTGTTTGAGGAACGCGGCGTCCGTAAAATTAAGGTTTTCAGCCGCGCTTGCGCTGGCCGCAAAAAGACCGCAGACCGCAGTTATGATAATTTTTTTCATTGTCCCCTCCGTTTAGTCCTTATATTATACCAAATAGCGCCCTCTTTAAACGGCCCTGTCCGCTGCCGGCGTATTTTTTTGCGCGCGCTCTCGTAAAGCAGGACCCACGGAACGGGGATGAAAAGGGCGAGCAGGGGCAGTATTTCAAGGCTGCGCCTGGGTTCCGTGCCTATCTCAACCAGGCAGTTGGCGAAAACCAGGTAGAGCAGGGAGGCCAGTATAAAAAGAGGCCCGGCTGACCTTAAAAAAAAGAGGCCGGCCGCTATTCCAAGCAGGGCAAGCTCCAGGAAATGGGCGTCTATGGACCCGGAAAAACGGCCCGGGAGCGCAGGCGTTCTTACCGACTCCGCGAAGTCCAGGAAGTTCTTCCTGGTGGCCCAGAGATACTGAAACGGGGCCGAGCGCAGGGTTTCATAACCCAGGCCGGCCGTCTGCCTGAGCGCTTCCAGGAAGCCTGTTTCCGGGTCTTTTGTCAGTTTCTCAAGGACGGCGCTTGCCGCGTTCTGGCCCGCTCCCCCGTTTTCTTTCAGCGCCTCAAGGTAAAGGGTTTTCGCCCTGGCATAGCCGGGGGCGGTCCAGTTTATCAGATGGCCGGAGGTCTGAAGGGAGGTTATTGCGCCCATGGGGGAAAGCGTGAAAAAATTAAACATCAGCAAATTGCGCAGCATCCACAGCAAAACCATGCCGGCAAAAGGTCCGGCTGCGGATAACAGGTACCGGGTTTTCATTTTTTTAAAGCTGTAAAAGATCAGCGGTACGGCCAGGTAGAGGCCGAACTCCGGCCTGCAGAGCGCGGCCGCCCCGCCGGCGGCCGAGGCTGCCAAAAGCCCTGCACGGGAGGGTTTGGCCTTCAGAAATTCTGTCAGGAAGAGAAGTATTGAGACTCCGGACAGCAGCAGGAACAAAGTTTCGCTCTGGATTTCATTCTCGAAGGCGAAGATCCTGGGGTGGAACGCTATCAGCCAGCCTGTGACAAAGGCCGCCGCGCCGCTCTTCCAGAGCTTCAGGGAGATCAGCATAAAAGCCAGCGCCGTCAGTACTCCCGCAGCGCGCTGCAGCAGGGTTACCTGCCGGAGGCTGCCGCTCCCGAATCTTAAAACGGCAGCAAGCGCGACCGGATATGCCGGCGTGCGGCGGAGCGTCTCGACGCCTCTGTAAGTTCCCTCTCGGGCCAGTTCTTCGGCCGGCTGCAGATAAGAGGAGCTGCGCTCGTCGGTTACAGGCTGTTCGGCCTGCCAGGCCGGGGCCCTGAAAAGGGCGGCGCCAAGCAGGATAAGGAAAGGCCAGTATTTGAGCAGCTTCTTTGTTTTGTGATCAGCGGTCTTTTTCAATTTCTTTCCTTACCCGGTCTTTTTCTCCCGGCGGCAGGGCGGGGTTCTCCAGCGCGCTTCTGTAAAAAAAGGCGCTTTTGCGGAGATCCCCTCTGCGGGCGTAGAGCGCAGCAAGGTTCAGGACGGGGGAAACCGCCGTGTTGTCTCCCTCCCGCGCCTTGAGCAGGGCTGTTTCCGCTTCTTCGCCGCGGCCCATGAACATGAGAAGGACGCCGAGGCTGTTGTTCAGTTCGCCGCTGCGCGGTTCTTTTAAGAGCAGCTCCCGGGTGAGGAGCAGGCTTTTTTCATAAAGGCCCAGGTTCTGGTAAAGAAGGGCGAGCTCTTTTCTCCCCTCGTCGGGAATAATGCCCGACTTGCCGGAGTAATCTGCCAGTAACCCCGCTTTTTTGCGCGTGTCCTCCGAATCCGCCAGCAGCCTGGCTGCGGCAAGCATCAAAGAGGGAGAGCGGTCGAAGGCCCGCGCTATGGCCGGCAGCACCGCTTCGCCCGCAGGTCCCCTGAGGGCGAGGTAGGCGGTCAGGGGATAAAGAGGATTATTCCTGCTCCTGCCGGAGATCTTAAGCGCGGTCCCGGAGAGTTTCTCCGGAGTTGCGGAGTTGAGATAAAGGTTCACTATATTGCCGGTGGACGGGCCGCTTTCAAGCAGGAATTTCTCCAGCTCACCTGTATTGGAGGCTTTGTTCAGCGCCGCAAAAAGAGCGTCCGGTCTTGCAGGCAGTCCTTTGGCTTCAAAACCCCGGAGGTAAGGAGATTTTAGAATTTCCTTTAAGTAGGCCAGCGCCATATCATAATCCTGCGCTTCCTCTATTCCCCGGTCCGCCAGCGCGGAGGCGGCAGAGAGCCTTTCCAGTTCGGGCGTGATCCGCGTAATTCTCCCCAGGCGTTTGATGATCTCCGGGCGGGCCCCGGGCGGGAAATAGAAGAGGGCGGAATAGATGTCGGTGTTCCAGAGGCTTTTATTGGTTTCTATTATCCGTTCCAGGACCGGCTTGTCGGTTTTTTTAGGAATCCCCCGGATCAAATTGCGTTCTTTGAGCCAGTACTGCCTGACCAGTTTAAAAGTTTTTTTGGCGTCGGCTGCCCGGCCCAGTTCAGTCTCGCGCAGCATCTTAACAAGCAGTAGCTCGTAATAGCCTATCGGTTCAGCCGGCGGGGCGGCGGGTTTGCCGGCTTTAAGGGCCGCCGTGATATAGCAGGGGCCGGGGGATTTTCCCAGCGCGCAAGCCTCTGAAACGGCTTCCAGTCCCCCGGCGGTAAGGTCAAAGGAAAGAAGGATCTTACCTTTTTCTTTTAAAAGCCAGGGCTCTGAGGGGTGCTTTTTTATTTCCGGCTCCAGGGCGATAAGCCCGGGCCTGGCGGAAGAGGGGTAGCGGTAGACGAAGCTCATTCCGTAAGCCGCTAGCAGCGCCGTAAGCAGGAACAGCGGCATCGTGAAATAGTCCCGGCCCTCTTCTTCCGCGGCCAAGCCGGCTTTCTTTATTAGTTCCCAAACGCCTCCGGCCGCAATAAGGGCCAGGACGTATTTGAGCGGATAGAAATAGCGCTCCTCAATTGAAAGAAGGCAGTGTATCAGGATGAAATAGCCGCAGAAAAAAGCCAGGAAGTTTTTTTCACGCGACCGTTTTAAAAAAAGCGCGAAGCCGGCCAGCAGGAAAAGATAAGGGAACATCAGGAAAACCTGCCGGATCCTTTCCACCACGGAGGCCGCGTAAACGTACGGATGCGCAAGTACCGTTTTTATAGCCCAGGGATAAACGCTTTCGGTGCGCGAGAGGCCGGCGAAGGCCCGGGCGTCCCCTTCTATGGTGTAAACCATCCCCATGGCGCCGGTTATTATATTACAGGTAGGGCGCTCCTGTTCAAGGAGGATAAGGCGGCCGAAAAGGCCGTGATTGAGGCGGGCCCACGGCGCCAGCGGGAGATAGGCGCAGAGCAGGAAGAGCAGCGAGCCCAGCAGCCATTTTTTTCCGCCGGTCTTATTGTAAAAATAACCCGAGGCGGAAGCCAGGGGCGGGAAAAAGAAGAGCGGGGAGCGTATCAGAAGGGTAATGCCGGCGGCGGCGCCGCTGGCCGCTGAAATCAGCAGCCCCCGCCCGGACTGGCGCAGGAGTTCCAGGTTAAGGAAGAGCAGCAGGGCCAGGGAATACAGGGCCTGCTCCGTTTCATGCGTTTTATAACTGAGGCTTACCAGCGCGGCCGACAGCGCGAACAGCGCGCCGCGGGCCGGACCCCCGCCGCGGCTCCCCAGGCCGAAAGCGGCCAGGCAGAGCAGGAGCTCGGCGGCGCGGGCGGGCAGGGCGGGGTTGAAAGCGAGATGCCGCTGCGCCGCGCCCAGCAGGCTCAGCAGCGGCATGCTGTAGCTGACGGCGCGCGCGCGCACTCCGTGAATTATCATTTCACCCCTGTCGGAGTAGTCCAGGTTCTGGGCGAGGTTCGCCTGCCGGTGGGCAAACTGCCATCCGGCCGCCCCCGCGGCGAGCGCGGCCAGGACCCAGAAAAGCCAGTGCCGGCGCAGGTTTTTGGCCGGCTGCTTCAGGCTTCCGGGCCGCAGGCGGGAGAAAATACTGCTTTTCCCGGTATTCATCATAAGTTTTTTTTATTGTACTATATAATTTATGGAACGAATCACGGACCACCCCGTACTTCAGCCGGAGCCCCGCGGAAAGGTAAACTTTACTTTTGACGGAAAGAACTGCGAGGCCTTGGCGGGCGAGGTTATCTCCAGCGCCCTGTTCGCCAACGGCATCAAGATCTTCAGTTTTCACAGCAAGGACCACAGCCCGCAGGGGATCTTTTGCGCCAACGGGCAGTGCGCCCAATGTTCCGTCATCGCCGACGGGATCAGCGTTAAATCCTGCGTGACGCCCGTGCGGGAGGGAATGAAGGTTGAGACCCAGCGCGGGCCGGCCAGGCTGCCCCGGGCGGCCTGCGTGCAGGAATTCGGCAGGGTGGAAGAACTGGACCTCGACGTGCTTATAATAGGCGGCGGACCTTCGGGCCTGGCCGCCGCGGCGGAGCTGGGCAAGCTTAATGTCAGCACCCTGATCATCGACGATAAGGCGCGTTTCGGCGGCAAGCTGGTCCTGCAGACCCATAAATTTTTCGGCTCGGTGGAGGACTGCTACGCCGGGACCCGCGGGGTGGATATCGCAGAAAAACTTTCGGAGCAGCTAAAAGAGTATCCTTCGGTGCAGGCCTGGGCGGGAACCACCTGCCTGGCCGTGTTCTCGGATAAAAAAATAGGCGTTCTGCGCGGAGATTCATATTACCTCGTCCGCGCCAAGGCGGTAATAAGCGCAACCGGAGCCAGGGAGAAAAGCCTGGCTTTCCCCGGGAATACGCTGCCCGGGGTCTATGGCGCCGGAGCCTTTCAGACCCTGGTCAACCGTGACCTGGTCCGCCCGGCCAAACGCATCTTTATCGTCGGCGGCGGCAATGTGGGCCTGATAGCCGCTTATCACGCGCTGCAGGCCGGAATCCGGGTGGTAGGCCTGGTGGAGGCGCAGGCGGAATGCGGCGGCTATAAAGTACACGCCGATAAAATAAAAAGGCTCGGCGTGCCTGTTCTTACCCGCCACACCGTTATCCGGGCGGACGGCGAGGGCGGCCTGGATACGGTCACGGTCGCCGAAGTGGACGAGAAATTCAACCCGCGGCCCGGAACCTGCAAAACCTTTGAAGCCGATACCCTCCTTATCGCCGCGGGACTCAGTCCTGTTAACGAGTTCCACGCGCAGGCCGTGGAGGCCGGAATGGAGGCCTTTATCTGCGGCGACGCCGAGGAAATAGCGGAGGCTTCGGCCGCCATGTTCAGCGGTAAAATAACCGCCCATAAGGTCCTAAAGAGCCTCGGCGTTATGGCCGCGCCGGTGCCTCAGTTCTGGTTTGACCGCCTGCAGGTACTTAAATCCAGGCCGGGCGCTACCGGGACGCCCGGGCTTAAAAACCACTCAAGACCCGTTTACCCGGTGCTGCACTGCCGCCAGGAAATCCCTTGCAACCCTTGTGTCACCGTCTGCCCTAAAAAATCCATCAAACTGTCCGGCGAAAGCATTATGACCACCCCCCAGTTCATCGGAGACTGCATAGGCTGCTACAAGTGCCTGCTTATCTGCCCCGGGCTTGCCGTGACTATTGTGGATTACAGGAAAGATCCCGTGAACCCGTCCGTAGCTTTGCCTTTTGAAATAGGCCGCGGCCTGGTTAAAAAAGGAGACCTGGTCCGCCTTACCGGCTGGGAGGGAGCGGATCTCGGAGAAGCCGAGGTTCTGGATGTAAAAGATTTCAAGGCCGAGAATACCCTGATAGTAATAGTAAAAGCAGCCCCGGGCATCGCCGATCTGGCGGTATCCCTTAAACTTTATCCGGCCGAGGCCGGGGAAGTTCCCTCCGAAGAGCTTTCAAAGGCGGAGGATGAGACCATTATCTGCCGCTGCGAGCGGGTGAGCCTGGGAGAAGTGCGCCGGGCGATCCGCTCCGGGATGCGGGACCTGAACCAGCTGAAAGCTGTCACGCGCGCCGGCATGGGCGCCTGCGGCTCAAAGACCTGTTCCGCAATGCTGCTCAACGTTTTCAGGAGCGAGGGGATAGACCTTAAAGAGGTCACCGCCTTCACAAAAAGGCCGCTGTTCGTGGAGGCCCCGCTGGGAGTTTTTTCGGGCGTTAAATGCAGTTCAAAGTCCGAAGAAAAAACCAGGTGGAGCGGTTTTTAAATATAGAAGACCAGAGGAATGGAGGAATAGAGGACTGGAAGACTCTTTTTTAAATCCGGCTGTCTCCTACTAATCTTCCAATCCTCCAGTCCTCTGGTTTTCTGAAATCAGCAATTTAATTCATTATGTTTAACTGTCCGGGAAAATCATGTCTGAAACATTCGACGTTATTATTATAGGCGCCGGGAGCATCGGGACCCCGCTGGCGATGTCGCTGGCCAAGAGGAATCTCAGGACCCTGGTCCTGGATAAAGAGGCCTCCCCCGGCCAGGGCCAGAACAAGCGCGCTATAGGCGGCGTGCGCGCCACGCATTCCGACGGGTCTAAAATAAAGGCCTGTCTGAGGAGCCTTGAAATCTTTTCCACCTGGCAGGCTAAGCACGGCGACGAGATAGGCTGGATAAGGGGCGGTTACCTTTTCCCGGTTTATATGGAGCATGACGAAGCCGTGCTTAAAGAACTGCTCAAGGTGCAGCGCGGTTTCGGCCTGGAGATAGACTGGGCCGGTCCGGACAAGGTCCGGGAGCTGGTTCCCGGGATTGACGGAAAGAACCTGCGGGGCGGGACCTGGGCGCCCGGGGACGGCTCCGCTTCCCCGCTTCTGAGCGCGAACGCTTTTTACCGCGAGGCTTTAAAGCTCGGCGCCGAATTCCATTTTAAAGAGACCGTCAAAGAGATCCTTTCCGGGGGCGGACTTATAAAGGGCGTAGCGACCGATAGCGGGAGCTATTTTTCCAAATGGGTGGTTAACGCCGCGGGCGCCGAAGCGGCCGCCGTTTCGGAGCAGGCGGGAGTAAAAGTGCCTGTGAACCCGGACTGCCATGAAGCCGGCATAACAGAACCGGCGCAGAGGTTTTTTGAGCCTATGGTGGTGGACATACGCCCGGGGGACAAATCCAAGAACTATTATTTTTATCAGAACCGGGAGGGCCAGATAATTTTCTGCCTGACGCCGCAGCCTCCTTTCTGGGGCGATGACAGGCGCTCCACTTCTGAATTCCTGCCGGAGGTCTCCCGCCGCATGGTCTCCCTGATGCCGGGTTTGGCAAGTCTCAAGGTGCGGCGCACCTGGCGCGGGCTGTACCCTATGACGCCCGACGGTTTCCCCGTGGTGGACTTCCCGGAGAGCCTGAAAGGCTATGTTCTGGCCGTAGGGATGTGCGGGCAGGGCTTTATGCTGGGACCGGGCCTCGGGGAAGCGGTGGCGGCGCATATAGCCGGCTCCCCCTCTCCCGAGGACAGGGAGATCCTGGCCGGGTTTAAGCTGAGCCGCAGTTTCTCGGGCCAGGAAAAATTAAAGTAGAGGACCGGAGGATTGGAAGACCGGAGGACTAGCCATAAGGTCTTACTATCCTTTTTGCCCAGTACCCGCCTTGTATCTGTCTGAATTCCTTGCAGATTATCCTCATAAAACTTACCAATTGGTAGAATATCCGCAATAAAATCCGGGCCTGGTGCGTTGTACTTTGGAGCACGGAAGAAGCAGACGCTAAATAATATATGACCTTTAATAAAAAACTCCTCATATTGCCCATGATCCTGCTCCTGGCCGGCCGGGCTGCCGCGCAGCAGGAGCTTTCCCTTTCCTGGGAAGATGCCAGGCAGCTGGCTATAAAGAATAATCCATCGGTCAGGGCGGCGCGGGCCTCTATGGAGCAGGCCGGCTACAACTATCTGGCCGGTCTTAATTCCTATATGCCTTCGCTGGGCATTTCGCACGGGGTTTCAAGGCGCGGCGGGGACAATTCTTCCCCTTCCACGGGCTGGAGCGCCTCCCTCTCGGTTTCGGAGGAGCTGCTTAATATGAAGACGGTGTCCAGCGTCAGAAGCAGCCGCATCGCCAGGGAAAAATCCGAGGCGGACTACATGGCGGCTTCGGCCTCGGTCAGGCAGACCCTGGCCTCGGCATTCGCCGACCTGCTGTTCGCGCAGAAAAGAGTGGAGGTACAGAAGAAGATACTTGTTATAAGGGTGGATAATTCCAGGCTTCTGCGCCTGAAGTATGAAAGCGGGCTGGAGTCCAAGGGCAACGCTCTTTATACCGAGGCCCTGGCCGAGAACGCCGCAGTTTCGGTCAAGAAAGCCGAGCGCCAGGTTGTGGCGGCGCAGCGCGCGCTGCTCCAGGCTATAGGCCTGGAAGGGACCGCGTCGGTGACTGCGAAAGGCGATCTCAGCGTTCCGGCTTTCGAACTGGCCGAGGCCGGAGTCGGCCGGGCTCTTGAGCGCTCCCCCCGTATAGTTTCAGCCAAAAAGAGCCTGGAATCCGCTAAAGAGAGGGCCAGTTCCGCGCTTTATTCCGCTTATCCCACGCTTAAGGCCAGCCAGTCCTACGGCTGGAGCGGCGATACCGAATTTCCCCGGACAGGAAGCTGGTCTCTCGGGCTGAGCCTGAGCTTTCCTGTCTTCTCCGGAGGCCCAACCTATTATTTCAATACTCTTTCAGCGGCCAAGAAATCCCTGATAGCCGCCGAGGAGAACTACCGGGCCGAGAGGCTCTCGCTGGCGGCCTCGCTGCGCTCGGGCTACGACGACTACCTTAACGCCGCGGAAACCGCCCTGGCCACCGTATCTTTGCTGAGGGCCAACGAGGAGCGCTATAAAGAAGCCCAGATAAAGTATATGGCCGGGAAAATAAGTTTTTTAGACCTGGCCAGCGTGGAGCAGAATTTTGTGGATTCGGACCTGGGCCAGCTGGACAATGCCCGCTCGGCACATAGCCGCAAGCTGGCGCTGGAGCAGCTGCTGGGAGTGGGAGTAGAGGAATAAGGTAAAAGCTATGAAAAAACTCATCATTATCCTTGTGGCTGCGGCGCTGGCCGGGGGCGGCTGGTATTTTTATAAAAAGAAAAATGTTAATTCCGGCCCCAGGTACCTAACCGTGGAGCCCGAGCTCAGGGACCTTTCCGAAGTTGTCGATACCACCGGGGCGGTGGAACCCGAGAACCGGGTTGAGATACAGCCTTCTTCCTCCGGCCGGATAGAAGAGATACTGGCGGAGGAGGGCGACGCTATACAGGCCGGAGACGTGCTGGCCCTGATGAGCTCTTCCGACCGGGTGGCCATATTGGACGCTGCCCGGGCCGCGGGCGACGCGGAGTACGCTCAGTGGAAGGAAACTTACAAACCGATAAAGATAATTTCCCCCATAAGCGGTACCCTGATACTTAAAAATATCGTGCCGGGGCAGACGGTGAACTCCGGGACCGCGCTGTTCGCTATTTCCGACAAGCTGATAGTTTCCGCCAGCCTCGACGAGTCCGACATCGGCAAAGTGAAGATAGGGCAGCAGGCTACCCTGATCCTGGACGCATATCCGGACAAGCAGGTGCGCGGAAAGGTCTATAAGATATTGGACGAGGGAACTACCAGGAACAATGTTGTTACCTATACGGTGAAACTGCGCCCCGAGCGGGTTCCCCCTTTCTTCCGCTCGCAGATGACCGCCAATATAAAGATACGCATTTCGGAGCGCAAAAATATCCTCCTGCTGCCGGGCACGGCGGTCACTACCACCCCCCAGGGGCAGACCGCGGTAATAAAAGAACTCAAAGACGGGCTGCCGGTTTACGCTATTGTAGTGACGGGGCAGAACGAGGGCGGCCAGGTGGAGATAGTTTCCGGCCTGGAAGAGGGGGAATCCGTGTATTACCAGCGGAAAAAGTATTCGGCCCAGCAGGATTCCTCCGGGACCAACCCTCTGATGCCGTCCAGGCTTAAAATGCCCCGCGGGGCCGGCAGGGCGCTGCGTTAAATTGAGGGCTGGAGGATCGGAAGACCGGAGGACCGGCTTTTCGGGGAGTTCTTTGTTCGCTAATCTTCTGATCGTCCAATCTTCAAGTCCTCAGGAAAATTATGATCGAACTTAAAGGTATTAAAAAGGTTTACCGGATGGGCGACGAGCCGCTTAAGATACTTAAGGGCGTGGACCTGTCCGTTAAAGAAGGCGAGTTCGTGGCTATCATGGGCCCGTCCGGCTCCGGTAAATCAACCCTGATGCATATCCTCGGTCTGCTGGACAGGCCTACCTCCGGCTCCTATAAGCTTTTCGGCAGGGAGATCTCCGAACTCAAAGACGTGGAACTGTCCTATCTGCGGGCGCGCGTCCTCGGTTTCGTCTTCCAGCAGTTCAATTTGCTGCCCCGTATAACCGCCGCGGCCAACGTGGCCCTCCCGCAGATCTATCTCGGGGAGAAGGCCCGGCCGCATGAAGCCGCAAAATATCTCGAGCAGGTGGGCCTGGCCGACCGCACCGGCCATAAACCCAACCAGCTTTCCGGGGGCCAGCAGCAGCGCGTCGCTATCGCCCGCTCGCTGGTCAATGATCCCAGGATAATTTTCGCTGACGAGCCTACCGGCAATTTGGCCTCTGACCAGTCCAACGAGATAATGGGGATATTCCGCAAGCTCAACGAGCGCGGGATCACGGTAGTGATAGTCACCCATGAGCCCGATATCGCCGCCTGCGCCGACCGCATAATAAAGCTGAAGGACGGCCTGATCATAGAGGACACCGGCAGGAAGGCCCCGCTCAAGGTAAAAGAAGAGCAGACCCGCCTGCGCATCCCTAAAAGTTTTCTTCTGAGCCGGCGTGAAGTGGCCGAGAACCTGGCTTCTTCGGTAAGCTCCATAATAAGCAATAAGACACGTTCTCTGCTCACTATGCTGGGCATAATTATCGGCGTAGGCGCGCTTATAGCCATGCTCGCTGTCGGCGCCGGGGCCCAGCGGTCCATACAGAAGCAGATGGCCTCGCTCGGAACGAATCTGCTGGCCGTGATGCCGGGGATGTTCCGGCAGGGCGGAGCCGGCCTCGGCGCCGGGGCGGTCAGCCGCCTTACCCCCGAGGACGCCGCGGCGATCTCCGCCCGGATAGAGAATATAACCAGGGTGGACTCCAATGTTTCGGGCAATGCCCAGGTGGCATACGGCTCTAAGAACCAGCGCACTAATATTACCGGCGTTACCGCTGTTTACGCCTCTATGCGCAATGCCCAGCCGTATTACGGCCGGTTCTTTTCCTACGGGGAGGATGCGCGGCTGGCAAAAGTTGCCCTTGTGGGAAATACCGTGGTTAAAGAGCTCTTCGGGGGAGAGAACCCGGTAGGAAAGACCATCAAGATAGACCGGAAAAACTTTACTGTAATAGGAGTCCTGCCCCTGAAGGGGGCCCAGGGCCCGCGCGACCGGGACGACGTGGTCATAGTTCCGCTCCAGACCGCGATGAAAGTGGTCCTGGGAAAAGATTTTCTCAATTCGGTCTGGGTGGAAGTGGCTGACTTTACGCTTATGCCCAAGGTGCAGGAGGACATAAAGGCCCTGATGCGCCGGCGGCATAATCTGCCCGCCCATAAAGACGACGACGTGATGCTGATGAATATGGCCGAGATGCAGACCATGCTGACCGGGACCATAAAGACCTTCAGCACCCTGCTCGGGATGATAGCGGGGATCTCGCTTATCGTCGGCGGGATAGGCATAATGAATATCATGCTGGTAAGCGTAAGCGAGCGGACCAGGGAGATAGGCCTGCGCAAGGCTATAGGAGCTAGCAGCCGGGCCGTGCTCCTGCAATTTTTAATAGAGGCCGTGATCGTTTCCGTGCTGGGCGGAGTGATAGGGATAATAGCCGGAGCGGCCAGCTCCCTGATGCTCTCAAAGCTTTCCGGCTGGGCTGTCTATATCTCCCCGTTCTCGGTGGCCCTGGCCTTCGGGTTTTCCGCCGGGGTCGGTATCGTTTTCGGCTTCTGGCCGGCTAAGAAGGCCTCCCTGCTTTCCCCTATAGACGCTCTCCGGTACGAATAATTTAGTACTATATGACTTCCGCCCTGCAGCTTTACAGCCGGACTGCCAGGCAGCCGGACGGATTTTCAAGGTTCACGGACCTTTTGGCGGTCCAGCCACCCGGCTGTCCCGCCGCCTAGCTTAAGTATCCGGAGGTTTCCCATGGTAAGCGTTCTTGTTAAATGTCCTCATTGCAATAAGTCACTCATGAATTCCAAAAAGAAGCTGGACAATGCTCCCTCTATCGAGGTCAACCTGACCTATGCGGGTAAGCACGGGCCGCTTTATATGAGCTCCCTTTACGGCAGCTTCCTCGTCGAGACCGATCTCAGCATGCCCACAGGCAAGGTGGCCGGTTTCCGCTGCCCTCACTGCAAGGCGGACCTGAAGAGCACCCGCAAATGCGATGCCTGCGGCTCCCAGATGATAGCTTTTGAGCTGAAAGCCGGAGGCCAGGTGCAAATCTGCTCCCGCCGCGGCTGCAAAAAGCATGTCCTTGAATTCCAGGATGCCGACAGCGAACTGCAGGCTTTCTATAATTCATACCTTAAAGCGCTTAAGTAATAACCGGGGTGTAATGGCAAAGGCGCAAAGTTGCAAGGAAAACCTTCGCTTTACGCCTCTGTGCCTTTGTGCCGGCTGACTGGTAGACCTATGGCGGAAAAAGAGCCAGGAACCTCCAATTACGCACGCAAACTGCTTGCTTTTCTGTCCCTGCTACTGATGGGAGCCGGGGTTTGGTATTTTATTTACGGCCGTACGGTGGGGTCTATAACATATCCGGAGGCGGCGCCCGAGATTGCGGCTTTTAAGCAGTCCTCTCCTGCTCCTGCTCCTGCTTTGACGGCGGTACCGGCCGCTGTCCGCCTCCCCGAAGCCTATAACCCGAAGCTGGGGATAGATATCCAGGGCCCGCCGGAGTTTGTCAGCCAGGTAACGCATGCGCTTAAACTGATCTGGATGGCCGACCGGGAAACCTTTCTTTTCCTCAAGAAGAACATTTCGGTGATCCGGAATGAGACCCAGACCGGATTTTATATAGAGAACGGGCTCCCGGTGGCCGCTCTCTCCAAGGCCCAGGCTTTTCGCTCCCTTACCTGGTGCGCGGGCATACTGGCCCACCAGGGCTGGCACGCCTGGTATACGATGACGAAGAACAGGAAGAGCCGCCCCGCGCCGCCGCTGCCGGGCGATAAAGACGAGCGGGAAATGGACATTAACCCGGCCCGTTTCGACTATAAAGGGCTGAACGCGATCCTGTATATTGAGGACAGGGCCTCCGCTTTTCAGCTGACAGTGCTTAAGAAGGTCGGGGCTCCCTACAGGGAAACAAACCCCGTAGCCCGCCGCGGCCCGCGGGATTTCCAGTATGCCCACGACGGCAACTACGCTTTAAACCCGTGACACAGAAACTTCTGCGCCCCCTTGCGATAGGCGGTGTAAACCTTAAGAACAATCTTGCGCTGGCCCCTATGGCCGGCATTACCAACGCCGCCTTCAGGATTCTTGCCGCAGAAGGGGGGGCGGGGCTGGTGGTCACCGAGATGGTTTCCGCCGAAAGCATTAAATACGGCAATAAAAAATCTTTCCGGATGCTTGAGCTGCTGCCGGGCGAGCACCCGGCCGCGATACAGGTTTTCGGGGCCGACCCGGCCTCCATGGCGCTGGCCGCGCAGGCCGCGGAGCGCGCCGGGGCCGATATCGTGGATATCAACGCCGGCTGTCCGGTGAAAAAAGTTCTGCGTTCCGGCGCGGGCGCCGCGCTGATGAAAACCCCGCAGCTGCTGGCGGATATAATAGCGAGCATGGTAAAAAGCGTAAAAATCCCGGTTACGGTCAAATTCCGCATAGGTCTCTCCCCGGCTGAAAATCTCGGCCCGCTGCTGGCCCGGGTCTGCGAAGAAGCGGGCGCCTCGGCCATAACCCTGCACGGCAGGTTCGCCGCCCAGGTGCATTCCGGCCCGGTGAACCTGGCCGCGATGGCTGAAACGGCCGCAGCCGTAAAGATCCCTGTTTTCGGGAACGGGGGGGTGGCCGGTGCGGACAGCGCGCGGGCTATGCTGGAAGCCGGCTGCGCCGGTATCGGCATAGGTCGGGCCGCGGTATTTAATCCCGCAATTTTCGCCGAGATCTCGGCCGGGCTTTCCGGAGGTTCCGCCGTGGCCGTGGCCCCTGCCGCAAGGATCGTTCTTTTTCTCCGCTTCCTCGAGC
The DNA here is from genome assembly GCA_001871115.1 of Elusimicrobia bacterium CG1_02_56_21. Classification (GTDB taxonomy): domain Bacteria; phylum Elusimicrobiota; class Elusimicrobia; order Elusimicrobiales; family UBA9959; genus UBA9959. The sequence goes on from MNUR01000126.1 coordinate 43,740, forward strand.
TGAATGCCGGCATCTACGGAGAGGAGCACGGAATGGCGCGCGCCCGCAAGCTGGTGGGTTACTGGCTGAAGGGGCTGCCGAACGCCTCCGGGGCCAGGGGGGCTTTTATGAAGCTGAAAACCCTTAAAGAGGCCGAGGCCCTTTTGATACAATATACTAAGTAGCTTTATGCGAATGGCGCCGGCGGATCACCGCAAATGCAAAATTCAATTCGCATTATTGCGGTTCCGCAATTACCTACCCCATTCGCAGCAGCCCCAGATTTATGTCCCAACAACAGATAGAAACCCCCGAAACCCCCCTTATGCAGCAGTACCAGTCGCTTAAAAGCGACTACCCCCACGCTCTTCTTTTTTTCAGGCTGGGCGACTTCTACGAAATGTTCTTTGACGACGCCCGGACGGCCAGTTCCGAACTAGGGCTCACCCTTACCGCCAGGCAGGGCGTGCCTATGTGCGGGGTTCCCCACCACGCAGCCTCCAACTATATTTACCGGCTCCTCGGCGCCGGCCACAAAGTGGCGATCTGCGAGCAGGTGGCTCCGGGCGGGGACGCGAAAAAAGCCAAGCTCTTCAAGCGCGAGGTCGTCAGGCTTATAACCCCCGGAACCGTGGTGGAGGACGAGCTGCTGCAGCCGAGGGCTTCAAGGTACCTGGTTTCCCTTAATTTGGATATCGTAGGCTGGGGCCTTTCTTCCTTCGACGCTTCTACCGGTGATTTCACCGCCACGCAGAACCTTAACGATCCCGACCTTTACCAGCTGTTGTCTTTTGTTTCCAAAACCGGCCCCGCTGAAATACTTGCCGATCCCCGCACGGTAAAAGAGATCGCGAAGCGCGGCCTGGATTTCGGAGGCGTGCCGATAACGGAATATGACAGGCCCGGCTCCGCCCGGCCCGCCTGGGCGGCGCAGGCCGTGTGGCAGAACCATAAGCTGGCCCTGGAAACCGCGCTGACGGTCACCGCTTACGCGCGCCAGACCCAGCCCGGGCTTAAAGAAGTCTTTTCACCTTTCTACTACGAGCCAGCCAACCGCCTGCAGCTCGACGAATCCGCTATAAAGACGCTGGAGCTGGTCGCCACGCCGGACGGTGACGATTCCAAGACGCTCTGGGGCGTGCTGGACCTTGCAAAAACCTCCATGGGATCGCGCCTGCTCAAACGCTGGATACTTGAGCCGCTGACCGATATGCGCGAGATACTTTCCCGCCAGGCCTTTACCGCCTTCCTCGCCGAGAACCGGGAGCCCAGGGAGCAGCTGTGCGATATCCTGGCCCAGGTCCCGGACGTGGAGCGGCTCCTTGGCCGCGTGATAAACTTAAGCGCCTCCCCGCGCGACCTGGCGGCCGTGCGTAAAGCCCTGGGGCAGCTGCCCAGGCTTAAACTGCTTTTAAGCTCCGCCGGTTTCTTTGAATGCGCCCCCGAGCTGGCCTCGCGCCTGGACGGAGTTTCCCACGCGCTCAACGGCCTGCGCTTCAAGCTTGAAAAAGACCTGGCCGAGACCCCCCCCGCGCGCCTGTCGGACGGCGGCGTGATGCGGGAAGGGGCGAGCCACGAGCTCGACGAGCTGCGCTCGGTCCGCAGGGACAGCCAGAAGCTGCTTACCGACATTGAGCAGCGCGAAAGGGAAAAAACCGGGATCAACACCCTGAAGGTAGGTTATAACGGGGTATTCGGTTATTATATAGAAGTGTCCAAGGCCCAGGCGCATAAAGTCCCTCATTATTTCGTGCGCAAGCAGACCCTGGTCAACGCCGAGCGGTATATCACCGAGGAACTGAAGGCGCTGGAGAACAAGATACTCGGCGCCGAAGAGAAGATGTCAAAACTGGAGAACCATCTTTTCGGAGAGCTGCGCGAGACGGTGCGGGCCTCCCTGGGCGAGATAAAGGCCTTCGCCACCGGCGCGGCCGAGCTTGATGTTTTTTATTCGCTTGCTGAAAGCGCCGTGCGCTACGAATTTATCAGGCCCCGGATAAACTCCGGGGATGTCCTTAAAATAGAGGAGGGGCGCCACCCGACGGTAGAGCGCTTTCTCCCGGCCGGGGCCTTTGTGCCCAACGACCTGGAGATAGGCGGCCGCGAAACGCGCGTGATAATACTTACCGGCCCCAATATGAGCGGCAAGAGCGTCTACCTGCGCCAGGCCGCCGTGGCGGTGATCATGGCCCAGATCGGTTCTTTCGTCCCCGCGCGTTCCGCCGAGATAGGGATAACGGACCGCATAATGACCCGGATAGGCGCGCAGGACCGGATGGCCCGCGGCGAGTCCACTTTTATGGTGGAAATGAGGGAGACCTCCGCAATAATGCGGCTTGCTACGCCTAAAAGCCTGATACTCCTCGACGAGGTCGGCCGCGGAACTTCCACTTTTGACGGGATCTCCATAGCCTGGGCCGTGGTGGAGCATCTCTATAAGCCGGAGGGCGGCCCGAGGGTCCTGTTCGCCACCCATTATTTCGAGCTTACCGAGCTGGCCGATAAATTTGAAGGGATCAAGAACTGCAATATAGCCGTGAAAGAGTGGACCAACGCCCTCGGCAAGACGGAAGTGGTTTTTCTGCACAGGATCGGCTCCGGGCCCGCAGATAAATCTTACGGTATACACGTGGCCCAGCTGGCCGGTCTCCCTGAATCGGCGATAGCGCGCGCCCGGGAGATACTGCATATCCTGGAGACCAAGGGGAATATCCAGGTAGATTCAAATTACGAAGATCAGACCCCCATGCTGCCCATTTTCTCCAGCCATCCCGTGCTGGACGAAGTTAAAATGTGCGATACGGACAATATGACCCCGCTGCAGGCCCTGGCCGCGATAGGCGATTGGAAAAAACGGCTTAAGTAGCGCCCCGGTCCGGGCCCGCCGCGAAGAAACCAGGGAGACAAGAATATATGAAGGCTTTAAATTCCCTCCTGTCCCTGATGGGCGGTCTGGGAGTTTTCCTGCTCGGCATAGAGATAATCAGCGAGGGCCTTCAGAAGACGGCCGGGCCCAGGCTGCGCAGGATCCTCCCGCTTGCCGCCGGCAACAGGGTGGCCGCGATATTTTCCGGTTTCTCCATTACCGCGCTTCTTCAGTCATCGAGCGCTGCTGCCGTGATGGCGGTCGGCTTCGCCAGCGCCGGACTGCTGACGCTCACCCGGTCCCTCGGCTTGATATGCGGGGCCGAGTACGGGGCCCCGGGCAGCGCAGCCGCGTAGGCGCAAGCGCCTGCCTGTGCCGCGGCCGGCCCGGAGTAAAGCGGGGCGGCAGAGTAAAAAGCGTTAATCCAGTTCTTTCCTTTGTCCATAGTGCCTACAATAAATATGGCCCTATGGCCCATACGCTCAGCCCGGATACTTATTATAATCTAAGGGCACAAGGAGACTCAATGTTTAAAAAAATCACTCTCGCGCTTTTTCCCGTTTTAGCCCTCAGCGCCGCGTCTTTCTCGCAGACTTTCTCCCTTAATTCCTCTTCAGCCGGAGATATTTCCGACTTGAAAACCGTCGGGCCTTCCCGGCCTGCGCCGGTCCTCCCTCCGGGCATTACCATAGCCAGCTATACTACGGACGAAGAATTCACTTTCGAGAGCCAGGTTAAACCGGCTATGGACGCGCGGATAAACGCCCTCAAAGCCGCAGGCATAACCACCCTGGGCGGCCGCATAGTCGAGCTTGGCAACGACTATTCTTTTGTTATCGATTATTTGCCTACCGTAAAGAACGGCGCGGCCCTGCCCCCTGCCGTGCTGATAGAGACCTATAAGAACGGCGCGGGGTATTGGCTTAAATCCGAGGCGGAAGAGGCAAGGAAGACCTGCGCCGCTAATTTCCGCGCGGCCGGGCTGCCCGTGCTGAGCTCCTATCTTTATGAGGCCGGAGGCGACAACGCTTTTGCCGTTGATTACCTGGTAAAGAACTCCCTGCGCCCTACCCGGGACTATGATGTGAAATTCGGGAACTACACCGCCGGTAAATACACTTTTGAAAGCGAGGCCGTTAAAAATATACCCGCCTATCTGGCTATGTTCAGGCAGGCCGGGGTCCCGGCTATGCGCGGCAAGGCCGTCAGCCGCTCCGACGGCGACTACGCCGTGACGGTAGAGTACGTGGTTAAAACAAACAGGTTCGGGCCCCGTCCCCGGTATTCTGTCTCCCGCTATGATTCCCGCGAGGTCTTTACTTTTGATAAAGAAGCGCTGAAAGCCTCAAAAGCCGCCCTGCCTTCTTTCTCAAAAGCCGGGGTATCCCCGCTGTCGGCAATAGTCAGGCCGGAAGGGCGCGATTATTCTTTCAGTGTGGATTTTCTTGTAGGTAATATTTACCAGCAGGGCGGGGTAATCCCCTCCGCCGCTATTGATACCTACCAGGCCCAGGAGACTTTTACTTTTGATACCGAGGCAAAGAAAGCCAGGGACGAGAAAGCCGCTGCTTTTGAAGCCGCCGGGCTTGGCGTGGTCGGCTCGGCTGTAACCGGCAGCCTGGGCAGCTTCACTTATATTATTGATTATGTGACCAGGGCCGGGCAGGGCGGCCACCAGCCTCGCCAGCCGCGCTGAAGCCCGGCAGCTATTCAGGAATGTCCCGGGCCCAAGGCCCGGGACTTTGTTTATGGAAGATAAAAATCCCTTTGAAGGCGTAAAAACCTGCGGCAATTACACCCGCCTCTGGCAGCTCACCGGGTTTGTGCTTTTTCTGCAGGTGATAGTTTCTGTTATTGTCGCGGAATATGAGCGCAGGCATGGTCTTAACTTCAGCACCTTCGAGGCTATTGTTCCGGCCCTGCTTGCAACCGGGCTGGTTTCATGGTTAATGCTCAGGGGTCTTGGCGTTTCCTGGCGCGCGGCCCGGGACGACTGGAGCCAGAACGCTCTCGGCGATATTAAAAAATCATTTAAGTATTTCGGCGGTTATGTCCTGGTCATGCTTATTCTGTTCGCCGGCCTCCTGGCAGCCTACTGGTACTGGGGCGACTGGCTGCAAAAAATAACGCAGCCGCAGGCAGACAAAAATACAAATGAAAATGCCCTGCTGCAGGCGGCAGCCGCGGTTTCCCAGTGGCGGCTGGTCCTGGTCCTGTTCAGCGCCTGCGTAGTGGCTCCAATAGTGGAGGAAGTTTTTTTCCGGCGGATAGTTTATACCGCTATAAGGCTTAAAAATAAATTCTGGTTCAGCGCTTTCTGGTCCGGCCTGTTGTTCGCCGTTTTTCACGGAGCGGCGGCCCCTTTTATACTGCCCGTAGGCATGTATTTCTGCTGGGTCTATGAGCGCGAGCGGCGCCTGCCCGTGAATATCCTGCTCCATTCCCTGGTTAACCTCACTATGGTAACGCTTAAGGTGCTTACCTGAACCGGAATTGCTAGAATTTGCCTATGCCGGAAATTAAAGTCCTTACGGAAGAAGTAGTTTCAAAAATCGCCGCCGGCGAGGTCATAGAGCGCCCCGCCTCGGTACTCAAAGAGCTTATAGAGAATTCCCTGGACGCCGGCGCCTCCAAAATAGAGATAGAGATCAGGAAAGCCGGCCGCGGCCTCATCCGGGTTTATGACGACGGGCGCGGCATGGACAGCGAGGATTTGCGTCTTTCCCTGGGCCGCCACGCTACCAGCAAACTCAATACTTTCGAGGATATTTACTCCCTGGCCACCTTCGGTTTCAGGGGCGAGGCCCTTTATTCGGTTTTCGCCGTAGCGCGGCTTAAAATGACTTCTTTCCGCGCCGGCGCGGCTTCCGGTTTCTCTATAGAAGGCGAAGGCGGCCGGGTAATAGCCGAGACTCCCGCTCCGCCGGTAAAAGGTACCACCATAGAAGTGGCGGACCTTTTTTTTAATACCCCCGCCCGCGCAAAATTCATGAAGGGCGACGCCGCCGAGCGCTCCCACCTTATAAAGGCGGTGGAGGAGGCGGCTTTGGCCAACCTCGGAGTCTTTTTCAGACTGGTGATAGACGGTGCCGAGATCCTGTCTTTGCCCGCGCTCCCCGGCGGCTTATGGGAGAACCTCAAGAACCGCGCCGCTGAAATATTCGGCAGGAATGTTTACAAAGGCCTGGCCAGGGTTGAGGGTAAAACTCCGGGGATGGCCGTTTACGGCCTTGTTTCAAGGCCGGACGCCCTGGCCGCCACCCGCGCCAACCAGCATTTCTTCGTTAACCGCCGGCCTGTAAACTCTGCCCTGCTCCGGCAGGCTTTCTACCGCGGCTACGGCCATATGCTCACGGGCCGCCACCCCTCCGGCGCGCTGTTCATAGAGCTGGATCCGGGCTCTTTTGACGCCAATATCCATCCCCAGAAGCGCGATGTTAAGTTCTCTTCGGAGAACGAGATCTTTAAGACCATTTCAAACACTATTTACGAAGAAGTTCTTTTAAAGCAGACCGCCGAGGTAAATATGACCGCCCCGGCCGGGGAAAACAAGTTCGCCTCTCCCGATGTTCCGTCCTACCGGGAGCAGAATGTCCCGCCGCCTCCCGTTGCGGAGACCGGCGGCCTTTTTGAACACGCAGCCCAGCAACAGCCCGGTCCAGCCGCTCCGGACTGGCGCGGCCAGAGCCTGGTTTACCTGGGGCAGCTCGCCAAGAGTTATCTTCTTTTTGAAAGCGCGGCCGGCCTCCTGGTGGTGGACCAGCATGCGGCCCAGGAGAGGGTTCTTTTTGAGAAGTACCTTGAGGAATTTTCAAAAGGCGGGATCAAAGTGCAGCCGCTGCTGGTTCCTCTTGAAGCGGAGCTTTCCCGTTCGCAGATGGAGACGGTCCTTAAATGGAAAGACTGGCTTAATTCGGCCGGTTTTGAAATGGAGCAGCGCGGGCCCTCGGTCGCCCTGCTGCGCGCGGCTCCCTCCCTGTTCTATTTTACACAGCCGGCTTTTGCCGAATTTCTGGGTTACCTTTCCGAAGTGCTGGGCGAGCCGGAGAAGGCCGCCGAGGACATCAAGCGCAACATCATAGCCACCATGGCCTGCAAGAAGTCTATAAAGGCCCATGATTTCGTAAAGCCGCAGGAATCTATGCGGCTCATGGAAGATTTGCGCAAGACCAGGGACAGCTATCACTGCCCGCACGGCCGGCCCACCCTGTTCTACCTTTCGGGTTCCGATATCGCACGACGTTTCCAGCGCTCAGGCGCGCTTTAGGGAAACCCCAGGAGAAAATACATGGAATGGATTACGAATCCCCAGATCTGGATAGCGCTGCTCACTCTTACGGTGCTGGAGATAGTGCTGGGCGTCGATAATATAATTTTTATCTCGATACTCGCCGGCAAGCTGCCCGAATCCAGCCGCGACCGCGCGCGCCGCGTCGGCCTGCTGCTGGCCATGCTTATGCGCATAGCCCTGCTGTTGTCCCTGGCCTGGGTCATGCGGCTTACTTCCCCGCTGGTCCAGCCTTTCGGCCACCCTGTCAGCGGCCGCGACCTCATCCTGCTGATGGGCGGGATGTTCCTTATCGGCAAGAGCACTTTTGAAATTCACGAAAAACTCGAGGGGACAGAGTGCCACAGTTCGGCCGCGGCGCCGGCCACTTTCCGGGGAGTGATAGTGCAGATCATGCTGCTCGATATTATTTTCTCCCTGGATTCCGTGATCACGGCGGTCGGCATGGCCGGGCACGTTTCCGTAATGATAGCGGCAGTGGTAATATCGGTGATGTTCATGATGTGGTGGTCCCGCGCTATCGGAGAGTTCGTGGAGCGGCACCCGACCGTAAAGATGCTCGCCCTCAGCTTCCTTATCCTTATCGGGGTTAATCTGGTGGCGGACGGGCTGGGGCACCATATTCCGAAGGGGTACACTTATTTCGCAATGGCCTTTGCGGTAATGGTGGAGATGATAAACCTTAAACTCCGGTCGCGCGCTCAAAAGCCGGTGCATCTTAGGGACGCGTATATAAACTAGGAGCCTGTCCGACATAAGCAATTTCGGCTGCAATTGCCGCTTTCGGCCTGCGCTTTCGCGCCGCTCAATTACACCTCCTTCGAGGGCGCTCGTTTCGCTTCGCTTCGGCTAGGCACAAAATCGTAAATTTAGCCATGAAAGCCTTATGCCGGACAGGCTCCTGGCTTTGCGCGCTGGCGGCCGGCTTAGGGCTTTCTCGCGTAATGAGGCATATCAGGCGGGATCTCGAAGGACAGTTCAACCAGCCCCGCCGGTTTCCCGTCTTTCAGCCAGGGGGTCTGATAAATAAGTTTCTTTACTCCGTTCTTTTCTATGGTGTAGGCGTTGCTGAAATTCCCGGCCAGCATTCTTTTTATCAGGTCCCTGGACGGTTCGGAATGGCAATCCAGCAGGCTGCGGCCTATAAGGCTCTTGCCGCCGCTCTTGCCGAACACTGCGGCTGATTTAGCGTTCATCTCCGTCACTATGCCTTCAGCGTCGCAGACCGTCACGGCGAAGTTAACCCCGTCTTTCCAGTTTTCCATATTTTTGTCCGGTTTCCGCCCCCGTTTATTATTCCCCGCGCGCTACTCTTAAACTCTTCCTTATATTATAAAATATTGTCATGCCCCAATCGCGTTTTCTTGAACTGGCCGCGGCGCGGCGCAGCATCCGCAAATTCAAGAGTGCCCGCGTGGAGAGAGAGAAGCTTGACCTCTGCCTCGAGGCGGCACGCCTGGCTCCCTCCGCCTGCAATGCCCAGCCTTTCAGGTTCATAGTTCTCGACGAGCCGGCCGTGAAGGAGAAATTCTGCGCGGCTGCTTTCAGGGGGGCTTACGCCGTCACTAAATTCGCGGCCGCCGCGCCCGTTATCGTGGCTGTGGTTTCCGATACCGGCAAGCTCAGCGCCTGGTTCGGCAACCAGGTGCAGGACACCAATTTCCGCCTTATGGATATAGGCATAGCCGCAGAGCATTTTGTGCTGGCAGCTGCCGAGCAGGGGCTGGGAACCTGCTGGCTGGGCTGGTTCAGCGCCAGGGGCGCCGCAAAAACGCTGGGGCTCGGGACCGGAAAGAAAACCGAGGTTTTGCTTGCCGTAGGCTATCCCGATGAAAACCCCGCGCCCCGTACGCGCAAAAAAATTAAAGAATTTGCTTCTTACAATAAACTATGAAAACAATGAAAACCCGCCCGCCTAAAAGATCTCTCCGCGCGCTCTTGTGTTTAATCCTGGTCCTGTGCTCCGCAGCGGTTCTCCACGCGGAAGACTGCGCCCCCGACGCGGACGCCTGCTCGGCCAAAACAAGCAGGCAATCGCCGTTTCTTCAGGCCTCGGCCGTGGAAAACGCCAAAACCCCGGCCGCTGAAAAAGTAAGCCGCGCCCCGGTTAAAACCGGGCCTGTAGCTCCGGCTGTAGTTCCGGCAGTCGCTCCGGCTGTTGCTGTTTCCCCGGCTCCCCCGGAAGTTTCGTCGGCGCCGCCGGCTGCCGGGGGGCTAGCCAGCCCGGCCTGGCTTCTCCCTATAGCCGGAGGGCTGGCCGGTCTCTATTTTTATCTTCGGGGCGGGAATAAGAAGAGAAGGCGGAGATGATCATAGATTACGCCGGATTTACCAGGGCTTCCAATCTGGTCCACCTGCTGCAGGGCAGCGCGCTGCTGCTGCTCGGCTCGGCAGAGGCTTACTCGCTCAAAAATAACGGGAAAAAATATATGCTCGCCGTTTCGCTGCTGGTCGCTGTTCTCGGGGCGGCCATGTTCGTAGCCGTTCTCGCTCTTCCGGGCGGCTGGGATTTCTCCCGGCTCGCGCAGGCCCTCCAGGCGCGCCGCGGTTTTTACCTGTTCATTTCTTTTGCCTGTCTCTACGGCGCTGCCGGTCTCAGCAGGTTTATGCACGAGCTCTCGGACCGCGGCGGCTCCGGGTGGATGGCGCTGTTTTTGGCCCTGCTCGCTTCTAGCGGAGCCCTTTATTTTTTAATGGCCTGGCGCGTTAACGAAGAAGCCTGGCGGCAGGTTCTGGCCTGGCATTCCGCTATCGGTCTTACCCTGCTGCTGGCCGTGGCCGCCAAATCAGCCGAACTTTTTCTTAAGCGCAGAGCGCTGCAGGCCGCCTGGGCGGCGCTGCTGATATTTGCCGGGCTGCAGCTGGCGGCTTATAAAGAGGCGCCGGGGTCTTTCGCTCCCAGGCTCGTCACCATCGAGAGTTCTCCCGCGGCCACCCCGGCCCGGTCCAAGCCTTAAAATGCAAAGCCTGCTTATAAAAAACGGTCTTGTTATAGACCCGGTATCCGGAGAAGCGCTCCGCGATATTCTTATAGAGCGGGGCAGGATAAGCCGGGTCTCTCCGCGCATCAGACCGCTTTCAGGCAGCCCGGTCTTTGACGCCTCCGGCTTGTGGGTCTTCCCCGGTTTTATAGACGTTCACGTGCACGCCAGGGAGCCCGGAGCCGAACGGTCGGAAACCCTTGAAACAGCGGCGCAAGCCGCCGCGGCCGGCGGGATAACGGCTTCTTTGCTGATGCCTAATACCTCGCCCGCGCTGGCGACTGCGGCGCTTATCAAAAAATACCGGCGCCTCGCTTCGGGCCTGCCGACCCGGCTTTATTTTTCCGCCGCCGCTACAGCGTGGCGCTCGGGGCAGAAGATCTCGGACCTTTCCGCCCTGAAAAAGGCCGGGGCCCTGGCTTTTACTGACGACGGCTCCTGCCTGCCGCGCGGCTTTCTCTCCGGGCTTATAAAGAAAGCCTGCGCTCTGGGTCTGCCGCTGCTTGACCATCCGGAAGATTTCTCCAGAACGGGGAGAGGCGTAGTAAATTCAGGGCCCGCCGCGCTCAGGCTCGGTCTGCCCGGCATCCCGCAGGAGGCCGAACTGCTCGCAGTTATAGGTGATATTCTCGCCGCTGCCTCGGCCGGGCCGATACATTTGCAGCACTTGAGCCTGGCTTCTTCCGTGGCCGCGCTGGCCGCCGCGAAAAAAATTGGCTGGCCCGTAACCGGAGAAACCTGTCCGCATTATTTCACTCTCTCCGATTCCTCCATAAGGACCGACGACGCAAATTTTAAAATGAAACCCCCCCTGCGTTCTCGGGCAGACAAGCTGGCCGTGCTGGACGCCCTGGCGGACGGGACTATAGATATCATAGCCAGCGACCATGCCCCGCACGAGGCCCGCCTTAAGGCTAAGGGCTTTGCGGGCGCGCCTTTCGGGATAACAGGGCTTGAGACTTTAGCCCCTCTCTGCGTGACGGAGCTTGTTCTTAAAAACCGGATAACAAAGAAACGCCTTGCGGAACTGGCGAGTTATAATCCCGCGCGCCTGCTCGGTCTTGAAGGGGGCCGCCTGCTGCCCGGCCGGCAGGCCGACCTTACTATTCTCGACCCGCAGCGCAGCCGGCGCGTGACGGAGAAGTTCGCGTCTAAATCCGCCAATTCCCCTTTTATCGGCAGGGCCCTCAAAGGCTGGCCGGCCGCGACCATCGTGGACGGAAAGATGGTTTTCCTCGCGTCGTGATCCATTTGCTAGAATTATAACTCAACTATGGGATTCTTATACCGGAAACTTATCCGCCAGATTTTATTCAACCTCAACCCTGAAGCGGTTCACGACGCTGTGATCAAGACGGCCCGCGCCGCCCAGCGGATCGAACTTTTAAATTCACTCGTGCGCCTTATGGCCCGCGCCAAAGATTTCCCTTTAACCGTAGCCGGGCTGAAGTTCCGTAACCCGATCGGGCTGGCCGCCGGTTTTGACAAGAATTGCGAGGCCGCGCGCTTCCTGGCCGGGTTCGGCTTCGGTTTTCTGGAGCTGGGCACCGTAACCCTGCGGCCGCAGCCGGGCAATCCCAAACCGCGCCTTTTCCGCCTGAGCGAAGACAGGGCTATTATCAACCGGATGGGTTTTAACAATGCCGGGGCTTTTGACGCCGCCAGGTCGCTGGAGAGCCTGCTCCCGCTGCCGGTGCCCGCAGGCATAAGCCTTGGCAAGAACGCCGACTGCTCCATAGACGAGGCGCCCAAAAATTACCTGGAGACCCTTAAGATAATGTATGACTACGGCGACTATTTCGCCGTCAATATCAGTTCTCCTAATACGCTTCAGCTGCGCTCGCTGCATAGCGGCGATAAGATGAGGCGCCTGGTGGAGCCAATGCTGGAGTTCGCGGCAGGGCAGAAGAAGGTTAAGCCTTTCTTTGTGAAGATCGCCCCGGACCTGGAAGACCAGGACCTGGAGTCGGCGGCGGCGCTGGCTGTAGAGCGGGGTTTCGGCCTGATAGCCACCAATACTACGGTGAGCCGCGCCGCGGTGCCCGCCTACTGGCAGTCCTACGAGGGCGGCCTCAGCGGCAGGCCGCTGCGCGAGCTTTCCGACCTAATGCTGGCTAAGGCCGCCGCGCTCGTTAAAGGAAAGGTCCCACTTATAGGTTCCGGAGGTATTTTCGGCGGAGCCGCGGCGCTGGAGAAACTTAATCTCGGCGCAGACCTTGTGCAGATCTATTCCGGCCTGGTCTATGAAGGCCCTTTCCTGGTAAAAGAGATCCTTGAGTATCTAGACCGTCGCCAGTGGCGTCCCCCCTGCGGTAAATAATATTTTTTATCCCTGAGCGAGTCTTTTTTGTCTGCAAGGCGGCGTTTTCCGGGACCCTTAATGAGGCCGCCTGATTTTATATAATTCTATCTAAGGGGGGCGTGCTCTGTTCTCCGGTCAGCCGCCGGGAAACTTTTGAACGCGGCTAAATTAAACAGCCTTATAAATGCATATGACTAAAACCGAACTTATTGTTGCGCTCGACACTCACACTATCAAAGCTGCTGAAAGCCTGATTGAAAAACTGGAAGGCAGGATAAAATATTTTAAGATAGGCTCTGTGCTCTTTACGGCCGCCGGCCCCGCCGCGGTGGACCTGGTGCACAAACACGGCGGTAAAGTTTTCCTCGACCTTAAGTTCCATGATATCCCCAATACCGTAAAGGGCGCCGTAAAACACGCCGCCGCCATGGGGGTCTATTCAGTCTCGCTTCACCTTTCCGGCGGGGGCGAAATGCTGAAAGCCTGTGCCGAGCTGGAAAAACGCCCGAAGCTGTGGGGGATAACCATACTTACCAGCTTTAACGAATATAATCTTTTCAGGTCCGGGTTCCGCGGCGGGATAGACAAAACCGTCAAGCTCCTCGCCTCGCTCGGCCTGGCCAACGGGGCGGACGGGGTGGTCTGTTCCCCCCTTGAGGCCTGGCGTCTTAAAGAAATGTTCGGCGGCAAGCTTAAGCTGATCACCCCCGGGATAAGGCCTGAAGCGCGGGGAGACGACCAGAAGCGCGCCGTGACCCCCGCCGCGGCCCGCGCCGCCGGTTCCGATTTTATCGTGGTGGGCAGGCCTATAATAGAGGCGGCGGACCCGGCCGCAGCCGCGGCCGCTATCCTGGAGGACCTTAAATGATAGAAGAGGCCGAGCTTAAATCCTATCTTTCAACTTCCGGCGCTTTTCTGGAAGGGCACTTCCGGCTTTCTTCCGGGCTGCATAGCCCTAATTACGTACAGTGCGCCCAGGCGCTTAAGAATCCGGTCTGGGCGGGAAAAATGGGAGCGGCCCTGGCCGCGGCCTGGAAAGGGCCAGGGCCGGACCTGATACTGTCCCCCGCTATGGGAGGTCTGATAATCGGGCACGAAGTAGCCAGGGCTTTCGGCGTGGATTTTATATTTACTGAAAGAGAGAACAGCGTTATGACTTTGCGCCGGGGGTTTTCGCTCCCGAAGGGCGCGCGCCTGCTGATAGTGGAGGATGTTATTACCACCGGCAAATCAACCCTTGAGACCTCCGCTTCGGCCGCCGCCGCCGGCGCGGAAACCGTCGGGGCGCTGTCGGTTATAAACCGCATGGGAGAAAAAACCCTGCCCTTCCCTTTTATAAGCCTGCTTAAGCTGGACCTGACCGCTTACCGGCCTGAAAATTGCCCGCTCTGCCGCGACGGGGTTCCTGTCCTTAAACCCGGGTCAAGGATATTCGCGTGAAAAAATTACTCGCCGTTTTGCTTCTGCTCTCCTGCGCGTCTTCGGCCGGGGCCGCTGAATTCAACGCTGAAACAAGGGAGTTTGCCTCCAGAAACAACGCCTTCAGGCTGAAGGTGGGTTATTCCGGAACTAACGGCGGCGGGCGCGCAAAGTTAGAACTGAGAGACTCGGAAGGGAAGAGGCTGTCCGTTTTTGAAGCCGGCAGCGCTCCTTTCTCGGTTACGGTTTCCGATAACGGGGAGCGGCTTTTTTTATTTTGCGGTTCCTGGGGCCAGACGGTACAGCTTTCCAGCCTGAACGTGTATAAGGGCTCGGGGGCTTTTTTGGCTTCCCACCGGCTTAATATGCTCGGCGCCGCAGGAGAGGCTTTCTCCGGAAACGGTTCAGTTTACGCGCTGGGCGCGGACCACGGCAGCAGCTGGACCATACTTGTTTTAAATACCGAAAGCGGTAAGACGCGGTGGAGCCGGAAATTCAGGGAGCGGCTGGTCGGATTAAAGCTTTCAGGCTCCGGGGAGCGCCTGCTTGCGGTCTTTACCCCGGCTGAGGGCAGGCACCGGGCGGCAATTTTCGACAAATCCGGAAAAGAGATCTGGACCAGGGCCGTAAATACCAAAAATGATCTTTCCCCGGCGGTTTTCAGCCAGGACGGAAATAAATTTGAACTTTGGGAAAAAGGCGCGGTTTACCGCGAAGAAGATGAGAACTGGCATGCCACCCTGCTGAAAAAGCATTTTTACCGGTTTACTCCCAAGGGAGTGCGGGAAACCGGCGTTAAAGAACTAAACGAAGAATTTAAGTGATCACTCCCTCTCAGCCCCAGAACATCAGCTTATCAAAGAACAGCAGCGTGCCCGCGGCGGCCAAAATGACTCCCGCGGTTACTTCCACGTAACGCATCGCTTTCTTGAAGTGGGAGATAAAAGAGAAGAACTTAACGGTAAGCAAGGCGGCGGCCAGCAGAGGCAGCGCCATCCCCGCGGAATAAGCCAGGAGAAGCGCTACGCCTTTAGCCGCGGTGCCAGAAACGGCCGCCATCCCCAATATCACTGCAAGTATGGGCCCTATGCACGGCGACCAGCCCAGCGCGAACGCGAATCCCATGAGGAAAGAGCCCAGAGGGCTATGGGCCAGGCCGAGCGTTGAAAAATGCTTGTCGTAGTTCAGGAATTTGAAGTTGAAAAGCCCGGTCATGTGCGCCCCCAGCAGGACCATAACAATTCCCAAAACTTTCATTAACAAGTCTTTGTGCGTAAACAGCAGGCCGCCTATGCCGGAGGCCGCGGCGCCCATCAGGGCGAAAGCCAGGGAGAAGCCGGCTATAAAAATAAAAGCGTTTCCCACCACCTTGCCGGTTGCCACCTTCGCGTCCCCTTTGACTATCTGGGAGGCTGAATAGCCTGAAAGCATGGAAAGGTAGGCGGGCAGCAGCGGGAGTATGCAGGGAGAAAAGAAAGACATTAGCCCTGCCCCGAAAGCCGTTAAAAATTGTCCCATTTTAATTTCCCTTCTTCGCGGCCGGTGCTGTTTTCGCCGGAGCGGCCTTTAGTTCTATTTTAAATATGTCCAGTCCCCCCCAACTCCCGTTCTTCAGACGGAACAGGACCGTGAACTTCCCGCCCTCGTCGTCGCGGAAGCGCGCGGCCACGGTCATTACGCCGTTCTTTTCAGCCCGGAACTCAGGCTCTATGGAGACAAACCGCAGCTTTAGTATTTTCCCGGCGCTTTTGTCTTCCAGCAAAAAGGCGCCTTTAAGCTGCACGTCTTTGCTTATATAATCCGTCACGAAGGCCGCCAGGTCTTCTTCTTCTTCCTGTATCAAAGCGCCGCCGTCCTCTTCTTCCCCCGTTTTCGCCGCGGCTTCCGGCGCCGCGGCCTCCGTCAGGCCTTCATCCTCATAGGCGGCCCGGGCCGGGACAGAGAGGCAGAGTATTATTGCGGCCACCAGGGCAGGCTTCATTCTTTTCTCCCGGACGAGGAAGCTCTTACTATTTTCACCGGGTCTTTCTTTATGGCGGGCCAATGGGCGGTTTCTACATACTTCATTATTGTGCCCCAGTGGCCCTGGCTTTTAAGAATAAAATCGCACGCTTCGCGCACCGCCCCCATCCCGCCCTCTTTTTTTGTTACAAAATGCGCGGCTTTTTTTACCTCGTCCTGGGCGTTCGCGGGGGCGCAGGCGAAGCCCGCTTTTTTAAGTACGGGGATATCCGTCCAGTCGTCTCCCATATAAGCCACATTTTCGGGCTTGAGCCCTGAGGCCGAGAGGATCTTGTTCAGGGGGTCTAGTTTTGAGAGGAAACCCTGGTAGGCGTAGCTCATTCCCAGGCCTTTGGCCCTTTCTTCGGTACCGGGGGATTCCCTGCCGGTAATTACGCCTGTGAGTATGCCGAACTGGTTCAGGAGCCTGAGGCCTATGCCGTCAAGGGAATGAAAGGCTTTTATCTCCGCCATCGCGCCGCCTTTGCCGGGGACATAGTACATCTTCCCGTCGGTGAGAACCCCGTCCACATCCATAAGGAAAAGTTTTATTTTCTGCGCGCGGCCCGCGTTCTTGCTGTTTGTTTTCATATTTTCATTATCCATTTTTTCGCCAGTTCGTATTCGCTCTTTCTGGAGGCGTAGTTTTCGGGGGCGGGGCCGGTATAGCTGAACAGGTACCAGTTTATGGTTTCTTCCAGCCAGGCTGTAGTCGGCGTAGAGGCCCAGTCCAGGTCTTTTTCCGCCTTGGCTATGTCCAGCACAAAGTCCCCCCCCATTGAAAATGGAGAAGCCTCGAAGTTGAACCCGTTCTCTTTCAGCCAGGTGTAATCAGGGTAAAGTATCTCCGCGTCTTTGTGCATTATCCTTGCCGAGACCTTTACGAAGTCGTCTAAAGTCAGGGTCCGGGAATCTCCCAGGTTGTATACTTTTCCGTACGGCTCTCCGGAATAAGCCAGCTTCTCTATTGCGCGCGCGAGATCCTTTGAGAAGATATAGCGGTTGCTGAAAGAAAAACCAGGCAGAAAAAGCGGTCCTCCGCCGGCCAGCCGCAGCCAGTAGGAGTAGGCTCTCAGTGTCGGGTCGTTGGGCCCTATGACCACCGGGGGGCGGATTATGGCCGCGGGGAATTTCTTTTCCGCGAAAGCTTTCAGGTATTCCCGCTCTGCGAGGTATTTCCCCAGCCCGTAAGCGTATTTTTCCTTAAGTTCGGGCTTCAGCGCCAGCATTTCCGTCTGGTTCTCCCGGAAAGGGGAGGAGGAGCCTTCGAGCACGGAATAGACCGAGGCGGAGGAGGTGAATATATAGAGCCCCACCCTGCCGCTGAATACCTTTATAGCTTTCTGCGCGTCCCCGGCATTAAAGCAAATATTGTCTATTATGACGTCCCAGGGTTCTACCGCCATGCGGGCCAGGTCTATTTCTACCGACCTCTCCCCCCGGGCCTGCCTTATGTCCAGGGGCAATCCGTCTACAGGCACGCGGCGGGAGAATACGGTTACCTCATTGCCGGATTTTTGCAGCCGGATAGCGGTTTCTTTGCCAAAATAACTTGTGCCGCCGAGTATTAGTATTCTCATGTCTTTTGTTGTGTGCCGGGTCTGAGTTATCCGCTATCCGCTATTTAGCCTGAGCTGCCTTAAACCGTCCTTATAGTATATAAATTAAATTAAAAATATTCTCCTTATAAAGGCGGGTTCTTCTGTATATCAGGGCAAAGGGTTATAACCGGTCTGGCTGCTTCTTTGTTTTGACTCTATCCGCTTGCAGAGTTGCCCGAAAGGGCGTACCTTGCCAATAGAGGCGATCGCATTAAAGAGTCCCGGTTCTTAGCTCTTTATTTTTTTTTGAGGTTAACATAAGTTAACCGATATGTGCCTTCGTGTTTTGCGCTCGGTTTTGTCCTGGTTTACTTTTAATTTTTATGATTGCATAAATGGTTAACATAAGTTAACATAAAAGTTATGGTCAGGGAATATTATTCAATCCCGGAAGCGGCGGCAAGGCTGGGGTTGAGTCGAATAGCGGTTTTTAAGCGGGTTAAGAAGGGCCGGCTGCCCGCCATCCGTTTCGGGAGGAACTGGGCTATTTCCGCGGCCGCTCTCGAGCGGGCTTCTTTGCCTATCGCTCCCGCCCGGATCCCCGCTCCCGAGAATAAATCTGCAAATTTAAATCCTCCACCGGCTAAGCCTCAGCCGGCCGCTTCTCCCCCCTCTCCCGACTCTGACATGGATTCTATGGGTTGGGATTAGTCTTTGCCTGATAGTCCCTTTGCGGTTCCCGATGCGACCTCTCTTAACCTTAAGCCGGCCTGCCGCCCCGGCGGCGGCCGTCCGGCCGCCTGTTTTAAAATAGGCGCGGCAGGCAGGATGCCGGAGTTTTTCGCGCGGGCTTTTTCCCGGCTGAAGTCCGGATCAAGTCCATCTTCTGCCAGCGGGGGAGTATTTTAGGTAAATTCAGGCTTCACGGGGAGCGGCAAGCTTTTTTTTGGCCGCGCTGTATTTTATCCGGTATATATGTATAATACCCTATATGGAAAATTCTTTCTTTGACGACCTTAAATCTGTTGTCGATGAATTCAAAAAACAAACCGGAGGTAAAATGGATAAAGATTTTACGGGTAAACTTTTGCTGCCTATAGTAGTGGTCGCGGCTGTTTTGCTGGCTTTTTCTGCTTATTTCATAGTTCCCCCCGGCGAGGTCGCTATAAAGACCCGCCTGGGCAGTATTGTGAACTCTTACAGCGAGGGTCTTCATTTTAAAATGCCCTTTGTGGAAAGCGTTACCAAGTTCTCTATACAGATACAGCGCGCTAATATTAAAACCCAGGCTTTCTCCAAAGATCTTCAGACCATGAACGCGCATCTTGTGGTCAACCACCGGATACAGCAGGAGACCGCGGTCAGCATTTTCCGCAACCTCGGGCCTAATTATGTCGATAATATAGTCGACCCGGCCGTGCAGGAGGTCTTTAAGGCCATTGCTGCCCGCTATACGGCCGAAAGGGTTATTTCAGAGCGTAATGAGCTGGTGCAGGAGCTGAATACGGAGGTTAAAGAGCGCCTTACAAAGAAAGAGATCATAGTTACCGATATTTCGGTGGTTGATCTTGATTTTACCGATCAGTTTCTGAAGGCGGTTGAGGACAAGCAGGTGGCTGACCAGCAGGCCCAGATGGCAGGAAAGCTCGTAGAGAAAGCAAAGCGTGACGCGGAGCAGCAGATAGCCAAGTCCCGCGGAGAGGCCGAAGCGCTGCGGATGCAGCGCGAGCAGGTTACGCCCGCGCTTATTGAGCTGCGCAAGGTAGACGCCCAGGTTAAAGCGATAGAAAAATGGAACGGCGTACTGCCTGGTTATGTCGGTGCGGGGGTACCGTTTATTTCTATAGATAAAAAATAGAGCCGAGACTCTCCGCTGACGGCAGCGGCTGACGCCCCGGGCCGGAGTTCGCGGCAATAAAACCCTCTGCAACTGCGGGGGTTTTTTTGCTGAAATTAATTATAAATCACGCGTCTGCGGCGAGATAGCGGGGGGGCGGGACTGCGGATAAATACCGGGACTTTTTGTGAAAAAACTTTTTATCATCCTGCTTCCGGCTTTCGCGGCCGCTGCGTGTTTTGCGCACAGCGCTGCCGCTATTGGCTCCTGGGCTGCTGAATGTCCCGACGCTTGCGGTGGGGGGTTCCGGTACTTAGGGGAATATTTCACAGGAGAAAGCCCGGGCAACCGGGCCTTTTTCATTGTTTTCTTTTGCTCTCTATAAACTGGGTATTTTCTGTCTTGTGTACTTGTCTCCATTTTAAAGCAGCTACAGTGAATATTTCTGATTTTAAGCTTATGATTGACAAAAAAATAAATTTGATATAAAATTAATAAATGCTATTTTAATATTGAAAATATAAAGGATAAAATTGATATAATGAATATTCCTAATAAATGCCCCTCCTGCTCAGGGAAGGTTGTAGTGGCCCAGCTTTGCTGCACGGACTGCAAAACTACGGTAAATGGCAATTTTGATTTGCCCGTTTTTGCCCTGCTGGCCCCGGAAGACGAAGCGTTTCTGAAGGCTTTTCTTTCAGCCCGCGGCAATATTAAAGAAGTAGAGCGTCAGCTTAATCTTTCTTATCCAACCGTAAAAGGGCGCCTGGACGCTTTACTTAATAAATTGGGCCTGGGGAGCTTGCGGGCCGGGGCAAAAAAGCGAAGGGCAGAAATAGTGGAAATGCTGGAGAGGGGGGGAATAAGCGCCCGGGAAGCGATCGGTTTGCTGAAAGAACTTGAGGCGTAGGAGGAAATATGAGCGAAGAAAAATTAAAAATACTTAAGATGCTCGAGGAGAAAAAGATTTCTTCTTCGGAGGCTATGGAATTGCTGGAAGCTTTGGGTAAGTCTGCTCCTTCGGCAGAAAGGGAAGGGAAGAGCCGGACCCTGCGGATCCGTGTATATGAGGGGGGAGGGGCGGAGCCCAAGGTTAATATAAATGTGCCGCTGGGCTGGGCAAAATTTATGGCGCCTTTTATAGAGGGGAAAATTAAGGCCAAGCTGGCGGACAAAGGCTACTCTGTGGACCTGGGTAAAATACAGGAGGCTATAGACAGCCAGGAGCCAATGAAGATAATTGATGTGCAGGATGGCGGGGACAAGGTTGAGATATTTATAGAATAGCGGCTCCCGAGGAAAGGGTGTGTTTTCACGTGAAAACATATAGCCCTGAAAACACCATGAAGCTGATTTTTCCCCGAAATTAGCGTTTCGGGGGAAAATCTTTATCTTTCTCCTGGGATTGCTAAGTTGATGTTTTCACGTGAAAACATTTGTTTTGATATAGTTTCGGGGGATTTTTGTAAGTTTATGCGAATTGGCTCTGGGAGCCTGTCCGACATAAGGCTTTCATGACTAAATTGTCTATTTTGGAGCCGAGCCGAAGCGCCGCGAGACGAGCACCCTTGACGGAAATTGTGAGTTGAGCGGCGCGAAAGCGCAGACAAAAGGGACAATTGCAGGCGAAATTGCTTATGTCGGACAGGCTCCTAGGGAACTGCGGCTGAGGCTGTGGTCCTTAGGCGCGCTCCGGGGCCGCCTGCGAGGGGCGTGCCGCTCCGTACTCAATGTGTGCTTACGGCTCTCCTGAGCGCGCTTGGTGGCTGATAGTTCTTTTATTGCTGCGCGCAGATAATAGGGTTATGCTGGGTCTGGAGGGGGAAACCGAATAATATTGACTTGCTTCGGGTAAAACTATACAATTATGCTGGGCTGTGGGCTGCTGCGGTCATTGCAGGGGGCTGGGAAAATTTAAGTGTTTTCACGTGAAAACATGTCGCAAAGGAAATTTAGGAGTTAATATGGCTGAAATAGTATCTATTGCTAATCAGAAAGGGGGGGTGGGTAAAACTACCACTGCTATTAATCTTGCCGTGGCGCTGGCCGCTTTTGATTATGAAACCCTCCTTATCGACTTTGATCCCCAGAGCAATTCTACGTCGGGGCTGGGTGTCGATATTACTAAAAACAACAAGAATATTTATGACGTGCTCTGCGGCAAAGCGCCTGTGGAAAACGCTATACATCAGACCTCTGTCGAATGGCTTGATATAATTCCCACCAGCCATAACCTTGCGGGGGCTGAGATAGAGCTGGTAAGCGAATTCTCCCGGGAGACGGTGCTTAAGCGGTCGCTCGAAAAGATAAAGGATATGTATAAGTTTGTAATAATAGACTGCCCTCCGTCCCTGGGACTCCTCACTGTTAACGCTCTTAATGCCTCTAACTCTGTTCTTACCCCGGTGCAATGCGAATATTACGCCATGGAAGGCCTGGCGTACTTTATGAATACCGTGGAGAAGATACGCCAGGCTATCAATCCCGGGCTTAAGATAGACGGCGGGGTTATAACCATGTACGATTCTCGCATAAATCTCGCTAACCAGGTTCGGGGGGAAATAGGTAAATATTACGGCGAAAAGCTGTATAAGACTGTTATTCCCAGGAATGTGCGCCTGGCAGAAGCCCCCAGTTTTGGGCAGCCTATTTTTGTATATGACCCCAGTTCAAGAGGCGCCTTGGCCTATAAAGAGCTTACCCTGGAGTTTTTGGAGCGCCGCGGCGTGGATATTTCAGTACATAAGAATTCAGACCTCTATATAAATGAAGAAGCGGAACTTGAGTATGACCTGGGCGGTTGAGCGCCATCTCTTTGGCGGGCGGTTTTGCAGCCGGGGCAGTCTGGCGGAAGCGGAGAGCGGTTTGGCTTATAGAGCCGGCCGTATGGTAAAGGAGATCCTATAATGAGAAAGGCTTTAGGCAGGGGGATAGATTCCCTTATAACCAAGGTTCAGGCAAATGATATTTCCGGGGATATGGTTCAGAAGATTCCGGTCGGTCTGATCCGGCCCAACCGCCATCAGCCCCGCAGGAATTTTGATGAAGCGTCACTTGCGGAACTGTCCGGGTCTATATTGGAAAGAGGGCTGCTTCAGCCTATTTCAGTGTGGAAAGACAGCGGGGAAGACCACTATGAACTGATAGCCGGGGAACGCCGCCTCAGAGCAACTAAACTGGCCGGCCTGACCGAAATAGACGCTATCGTAAAGAAAAACCTCGATGATGAGCAGAAACTGGGGCTTTCTCTTATAGAGAATATACAGCGGGAAGACTTGAATGCTGTAGATACCGCACTGGCTTATAAACAGCTGATGGACGGGTTCGGTGCCTCCCAGGCCGATATTGCCAAGCGGGTAGGTAAATCCCGGGGGGCCGTGTCTAATACCCTGCGCCTTCTTGAACTGGACGAAGATATCCGCCAGGGAATACAGGCGGGGGCCATAAGCGAGGGGCATGCCCGCGCGCTTATCTCTATTCCCGACTCGGCAAAGCGCCGTGAATTTTATCAGCGGATAATGGCGGAGAAGCTGTCTGTCCGCGAGGTGGAGAGCTTTGCCCAGGGGTTCCACGCCAATAAGCCCAGGAAGCCCAGGGCGCCCCGTGCGGGATCCCGCCGCGCTCCTGAGGTGGTGGAGCTGGAATCATCTCTAGAGAAGGTTCTGGGCACCAAGGTGGAAGTCTGTCCCGGGCCCGGGGCGCAGAATGGTAAAATAGTTATACAGTACTTCTCCCTGGATGACCTTGAAAGAGTGACACATATTATAAGAAAGTAACACGAGGGAAACCGACAATATGCGCTATGTTCTGGCTGTTGCCCTGTCCGCCGCCTGTTTATGCGGCGTCGGCGCCCAGGAACCCGCTCCCGACGCGGGCCGGGGGCCTGTGTTCTCCTCCAGGTCGCCGGTGCCTGCCTATTTTTCTCCGGAAAGAAATCTCGGCAGGCATTATCTGTACGCCGACGGCGGATTTCACGCCGACTGGTATGTCGGCTACAATAACTGCTGGATAGTGAAACTGCCTCCTGTGCCTACCGGCGGCTACGCTAAGGCTTATATCGGCGCAAAGCTGGGGCGCGCAAAAATAATGTCCTGGCCGGCCTCCTGGGATACTACCCCTATCCCGGGCAAGATCTACATGGCGCTTAACCACGCGCCCACCTTCAACTCCGACCATACCTATTTCCTCGTAGACGCCGAGGACCTGCCGCGTGAGCCGCTCCCCAATGATTCTCTCGACGGGGTGGACTCCGCCCGCTGGCTCTGGACCGAGATCCCGCTTTCCCGCGTTTCCTCGCAGGAGGACAATTACCTGGCCCTCTGGTCCTCCTCCCGCTACTTTACTTCGGCTTCCAGCGCACCGATAATAGCCGCGGCCATGAGCGGCGGCGACGTGGAGGACGTCTGGCTGAACCGCTCAATAAAGGGAAATCCTCCGTCGGGAGAAGGGGTTCTTGAAACGCCTATTTCAGGGATCAAGCCGGCTATAGCTATTAAACTCGTACCGCTCAACGAATACAGGGTGCTTATCAAGGGATTCTCGGCCGAGCTTACCGCGGACGAGATAAATGTTACTTTTTCCGCCATCGGCGAGGACATCCGGGCGGCCTGGCTGGAGATTTCCTACGATAAGTTCGATTGGCAGCGGGTAACGCGCTATTTTTTCAAGGCGCCGTACTTCTGGACTTTCGGCAGGGAAGCTGTTTCCAAGGATATGTTTTATATGCGCGCCGCAGCCGTGGACAGCCTTGAGAACGCGGGGTATTCTAAAGAGATAACAGTTCCGCCGGTGCCGGCGCAGGCGCCGCAGGAAGAGATTCAGGAAGAGACCCGGGAATAGCTGCGGCCGATAAGAAGCCTGGGCCAGCAGACAGGAGCCTATATGAAAGAATTTAATGTAGCCGTGGTCGGAGCTTCAGGCATGGTGGGCGGGGAGCTGCTTCATCTGCTGGAAAACAGGAGTTTCCGCGTAGGCGAGTTTTACCCTTTCAATTCCGGAAAAAAACCCGCCGCGGTGGTATTCCGGGGTAAAAAATACTCGTGTGAAGCGCCTTCTTTTGAGGCGCTGGTAAAAGCCGATATTGTTTTTTTTGTTTCCACCGACGAGGTTTCGGCAAAGTTCGCGCCGCGCCTCGCGGCCGCCGGGGTTTGGTGCGTGGACGATTCCTCCCGCTTCAGGCTGGCCGCCGGCGTGCCTCTTGTTATTCCGGAGGTCAACGGAGCCGTGCTAAAATCGGAAACTAAACTTGTGGCCGGGCCTAATTGCACCCTGACGGGCGCAGCGGTAGCGCTGGCCGAAATACACCGCAAGTTCCGCATTACGGAACTGCGGATGTCCACTTACCAGGCCGTATCAGGGGCCGGGAAGTCCGCTATGGGCGAGCTGGAAGAAGAATTAAAGGCTTATTTCAGGAAAGGGTCGGTCCCGAAGCTGAAAAACGGAAAGTTCCCCCGGCCGATAGCTTTCAATCTCTTCCCGCAGGTCGGCGACTTCGACGACGAGGGGCATACAGGCGAGGAGAACAAGGTTGAAGCGGAACTTAAAAAGATCTGGGGCGATAAAAAGATAAAGATCAGCACTACTACCGTCAGGGTTCCCGTCCTGCGCGGCCATTCTCTGGCAATCTGGTTCAAGGTGGCCCGCCCCTGTACCGAAGCCGGCCTTGAAAAGGAACTCCGGCGCACACCGGGGCTTAAATATTTCGCGAAGCCGGAAGATTATCCTACCCCCTTAGAGAACGGGTACCGCACGGAGATCGTGTACGCCGGACGGCTGCGCCGGGCTAAAACGTCGCCTAATGAATTCCAGCTCTGGGTGGTTTCAGATAACCTGTATAAGGGCGCCGCTCTTAATTCGGTGCAGATAGCGGAGCTTATAGCTGCGCTCTGACCAGCGCTTTTAATTTTAGGATCCAGGTCTTTTCTGCTGATACGGGGGGGTATATGAAGATAAAGATTGCAGCAGCTTTTTTAATCCTGTCTGCGGCTTTGGCCGCCTGCAAAAAGAAACCTCCGGAAACCGTACCTGTGCCCAAGGCAGACCCTCCCGGGCAGACAGAAACCGCCTGTTCGGGGGCGCCGCGCTTTTCTTTTTTAAAATTACCGGCTTAAGAAGCCGGGATCAGGCCGGCCGGCTGACTGATTACCGGATCCCGGTCCGGCCAAAACCGCGGATAGAAAACCGGAACAGGCTGTATTCCTTTCGGCGCCCCGGCGCAGCCGGCTAAAAAGGCGGCGCAAATAAACTGCAGATGTTTTTAATAGATAGCCCTCTGCTGCCGGGAGCGCGCAAAAGAAAAACAACAGTACTTACTTGTTCAGCTCTTCGGCTATGTGCTCCCAGGCGGTTTTAAGGTCTTTTGTGAGCACCTTCAGTTCCGTCGAGCCTACGCGCTCTAGTTTCCGGTAGCGCGCGGCCGCCT
The DNA here is from genome assembly GCA_001871115.1 of Elusimicrobia bacterium CG1_02_56_21. GTDB lineage: Bacteria > Elusimicrobiota > Elusimicrobia > Elusimicrobiales > UBA9959 > UBA9959. The sequence continues at coordinate 69,375 of MNUR01000126.1, forward strand.
CGTCGACTATTTTATAATAGTCCGCTTCGGTCAGGTTTTTCAGGTCTTCAACTTTTTCCAGAACCTCGCCCTTCATTTTAAGCATCCAGCCGCGTACATTCTCGCGGTTTTCGGCGCCGTGTTTTCCTGTAAGGAAATAGGCCCCTATTGCCGCGATCGCGGCGGCTCCGATTATTTTATCAGTAGTTTTCATGAATCCCCCTTAATTTACTTCTGCCCGGCTCCGGCCCGGACTTTAACCCAGGCAATCATTCTACATAAACCCGCCTGGAAAATAAAGGCCCGGGCCTTCCCGGGAATAATGCCTGAAAATGTTAGAATAAACGCTATAGCCGGGGCGGATAAACGGCGGGCCTGTAAATGAAAAACGAAAAACTCACGGTTATTTTCACTTCCCAAAACCAGGCGGAGGCCAGGATAATACAGGGGATGCTGGAGGCCAGCGGGATAAGCGTAATTCCGCTGGACGATCATTCCAGCGGGTCTGTAGCGGGCTATGGTCCGGCTATCCCGCTGCGGCTTGCCGTCCCTGAGAGCCAGGCCCAGGCGGCCCGCGATATAATTTCCGGGAGGCAGGCTGGTTTCGGGAACAGGAAAAACAGGAAGGGCCTTTGAGCCCCGGTTTATTCATTAGCCTAGCTACGGGGCATCGCCGCCGACCGTAAGCCTGAAGAAAACCCAGCCGGTAAAAAGCGCGGCCGGATAGAAGTCCGGGTTCCTTTCCTTCCCGAGGAACATGAACGCCGTTGTCACCAGGGCCGAAATTATAATGCCGGTAGTTTTCATTTCCTGCTGAGCCCCAACTCCTCCATTATTCGCTCAGGCCTATCTTTTTAAAGAACCAAATGGCCGGGCACCATTTTGTGAAAGCGGATTGCAGAAGGTTCACGCCGACAAAAACAGTAAGCCAGAGGAAGTTTTTGTCCACGTAAACGGCCAGCGCCACGCTTAAAAGTACCATAAACCCCGCAAGCAATCTCAGTGCGTCATTTAGTTTCATATCGGCCTCCGGTTATTAACAAATAAATAGTTTCGCTTCGGTTGCGCTATTCCCCTGTAGCGCCCAGCGCTTTATCGGTGCCGGCGCTCATTTCCGGCGCCGGCGGTTTCAGCCTGTGCTCCCGGCCTTTAAAACCGAGGTAATAAAGTACGGGAACCGCTACGCGCGACAGAAGAGTCGCCGCGACCTGCCCGGCTATCAGGGATATCGCCAGCCCCTGGAAAATAGGGTCGAACAGTATAACCCCGGCGCCCACCATGACCGCAAGCGCCGTCAGCAGCATCGGGCGGAAGCGGACCACGCCGGCTTCTATAACAGCTTCTTTCAGTTCCATTCCTTCCCTGACTTTCAGGTTGATAAAGTCTACCAGGATTATGGAATTGCGCACTACTATGCCAGCCGAGGCGATGAAGCCTATCATGGACGTCGCCGTGAAGAAAGCGTTCATCCCCCAGTGAGCCGGGATAATGCCTATGAGCGCCATCGGGATGGCCGCCATTATTATAAGCGGGGTAAGGAAGTCCTCGAACCAGGCTACCACCAGTATATATATCAAGACCAGGACCATAGCGAAGGCCAGGCCGAGGTCCCTGAAAACCTCGTAGGTGATCTGCCATTCCCCGTCCCACTTTATAGCGGTTTCGGAAGCGCTCAGGGGCTGGCGGGTGAAGTATTGGTTTATTTCGGCTCCGCGGGCCCTGGAGAGCGCGTCTATCTGCGTTTTCAGGTCCAGCACGGCGTAAACGGGGCTTTCGGTTCCCCCGGCTATATCTGCCGTCACGTAGATAACGCGCTGCAGGTTCTTATGGTAGATGGGCTGGTTCTCAAAGCCGTTTTCAGCCTGGACAAAGCTGGACATCGGGATGGAGGTCCCGTTAGGGGAGAAGAAATTGATCTCTTTGAGCGTCTCAAGCCGCCGGCGTTTTTCCGGCGAGAGGCGCAGGCGGATGTTTACCGCCTCGCCTTCATCTTCCACATGGGCCGAGTCTATGTCCGAGCCCGACAGGGAGAGCGCGGCTGTCTGTACTATCTCGGCGGCGGCAACCCCGTTGAGGGTGGCTTTCTGCCTGTCCACCAGCAGGCGGGTTATTGGCTGTTTTTCCGGGATGTAGGAGTCGACGTCAACTATCCCTTCGGTTTTCTTGAGCAGGTTTATTATGTCCTCGGCCAGGGCTTTCTGGTTTTTAGGGTTGGGATCGAAGGCCTCTATAACTATTGTGCCAAGTACCGGCGGACCGGGGGGGACCTCGGCCACCTGAAGTCGCGCGCCGTAGCTGTCTGCTATTTTTTTAAGCGGTTCGCGCACCGCAACGGCTATATCGTGGCTGGCCCTCTTGCGCTCTTTCTTATCCGAGAGGTTAACCTGGATATCGGCCTGGTAGGGCTCGGAGCGCAGGAAATAATGGCGTACAAGCCCGTTGAAGTTGTAGGGTGCGGAGGCGCCGGCGTAAACCTGCATGTCCCGGACTTCCGGAACGCCAGAAAGGAAAGCCGCCATTTCTCCCGCCGCTTTTTCTGTGCGGGAGAGGGAAGAACTTTCAGGCATGTTTATAATTACCTGGAACTCGTTCTTATTGTCGAAGGGCAGGGTTTTGAAGATCACCATCCTGAACGCGACCATGGACAGGGCGGCGGCGAGCAGGACCGCGGTGAAAAGAAGGAATATTTTCCCTTTAGCCGGGTTGTATATCAGGTTTTTCATGAGGTTGCGGTACATGCGGTCCAGCCAGCCTTCTTTATTGTGAGCGCAATGTTTCATGGGCCAGCGCTGAACTACTTTGGCGTAAAGCCAGGGCGTTAGCGCGAAGGCCACTCCGAGCGAAATTAACATGGCCACCGAAGCGCCTATGGGGATGGGCCGCATATACGGGCCCATCATCCCGCTGACGAAGGCCATCGGGAGTATTGAGGCGATTACTGTCCAGGTGGCGAGTATGGTGGGGTTGCCCACTTCGTCCACGGCATTGAGTATATTGCGGTACAGGGAATTTTTCCGGTTCAGGATGCAGTGCCGGTTTATATTCTCCACTACCACTATAGCGTCGTCCACCAGAATACCGATGGAGAAGATCAGCGCGAACAGGGTTATGCGGTTGAGGGTGTAGCCGTAGAGATAATAAACCAGCATTGTCAGCGCCAGGGTTACGGGAATAGCCACCAGGACCACGGCGGCCTCGCGCAGCCCCAGGGTAAGGGCTATCAACAGGGTCACGGAAAGTGTGGCGAGCAGCATGTGGTAGATAAGTTCGTCTGATTTGGCTTTTGCCGTTTCTCCGTAATTGCGGGTGACGGTTATGTTAATACCGTCCGGTATTTCGTGCCCTTTCATTACTTCAGCTTTAGCCAGCACGGCGCGGGAAACCTCCGTAGCGTTGGCGCCGCGGCGTTTTGCCACGGAAAGAGTGACCGCCTGGCGCTGGCCGGCGGCTTTTACGGAGGAGGCCGGTCCCTGCAGCATGGTTACGGAATGTTCATCCTCGTCGGGCCCGTCCTTGATAGAAGCGACGTCCGAAAGTTTAACCGGGTTCCCGTTATAGACGCCTATTATTATGTTCTTCAGGTCCCCGGCGCTGCGGATGAAAGCGTCGGTCTCGGCCAGCAGCCTGGTTCCGCCCTGGGTATAGTGGCCGGCCGGCATTTTAGCGTTGGACATTTTAATTATCCCTGCCAGCATCGGGGGGGTAAGGCGGTGCCGGGCGAGGGCGGCAGGGTGGAAATGAACTATAAATTGACGCTTGTGGCCGCCTATTATCCGGGTTTCGGATACGTTGGGAACGGCGTTCAGCTCTGTCCTGATGCGGGCGGCGGCCCGGCGCAGTTCATAGTCGTTTTTGCCTTCTCCCCAGAGCGTCAGGGCCAGTACCGGCACGTCGTCTATGGCGCGGTATTTGATTATCGCTTCGCCGGCTCCGCCCGGGAATAGGTCTTTATTGTCAAAGGTTTTGGTATAGATCAGGTTGGCGGCCGTTTCGGGAGAGGTTCCTACTTCGAACCTGACGGTGAACATCGCGAAGTTGGGCTGCGCCATGGAATAAACGTATTCTACGCCGGGGATCTCCCAGAGTTTGCGCTCGCCTACTTCTACAAGGTGTTTTTCTATTTCTTTAGGGGCGGCTCCGTAGAAGGGGACCATGATGTCGAACATGGGCACATTTATCTGGGGCTCTTCCTCGCGGGGGAGCTTGAAGGTGGAGAAGACTCCCAGCAGGATAAAGGTGATAATGAGTATCGGGGTAAGGCGGGAATTTATGAAATTCTCAGCTATGCGCCCCGCCATTCCGTATTTTTTTTCTGTTTGGTTCTGCATATGTCCTCCAACTGTTAAAGCTTCCGGTTAAAAACCGCGGTGTGAAGTCGGGCGGCAGGGGATTATCCCGCGAACCTGGAAGATGGAAACCGTAGCGCGGTTTCCCCCCGCAAGGCGGGGCCCCCCTTCCCCAAAGGGTTCGCGGAGCAAATTCCCGGCCGCCTTCAGGTTCAGCTGATCGTCTATAGTTCTACTGGTCGCTTTGCTTCCCTAATTTATCCGACATTTCTTTTATGGCCGCTCCGTCCAGGGTTTCGGAGGCCAGCAGGGTCTGCGCGTGATAAAGATTTATTTTATAAAGAGTTTCGTAGTATCCGGCTTCGGCCTGCAGCACCGAAGCCTGGGCGCGCAGAACTTCAAGTACGCTCTGCCGGCCCTGGCGGTAAAGCGGGCGGAACAATTCCAGGGACTGCCCGGCTTTTTCCAGGGTCTCTTTGGCTATGGGCAGGCTTTCTTCCGCGGCTTTGTAATTATTGAGGGCTTCGGCTAACTCTATGGAGGCCTGGCGGCGGGCTCCTTCGAGCCGGCTGGCCGCCATGGACGCCTCTGCCCTGGCCGCGTCTTTTTTTGCGAAGTAAGAGGGGTCTCCTATGGCCATATTCAGCCGGATCCCTAGGATGCGGTTGGCTCTGAAATCCGAAAGGCTTTCGGAATTGGTTTCCCAGGTTCCGAAAGCTTCTACTGCCGGCAGTATTGAATTTTTCTGCATATCCAGGGCGGTTTTTGAGATCTCGCTCATCTTTGTAAGGGCTTTTATATCCCGCCTGCAGAGCGCAGAGGCGTTAAGGGCGCCCCTGGTTTTTTCTTCGTAGCCGGGGGCTGAGAGTTGTCCTGCGGCAATGGCGCCTTCCGGAAGGCCCGCGGCTATGCCGAGCCTGGCTGTTTCCAGTTCCAGGGCTTTGTTCCAGTTAAGGCTGTAGCCTTTCAGTGTGGAAAGAATCGCTTCGGCTCCGAAATAATCCGAGCCGAGCACCATTCCTTTATCTTTAAGCATCCGGGCGGTTTTTAATTCAGCTTCAGCTGATTTAACGGTTTCGGCGGCCAGTTCCGCCAGTTTGCTGCGCAATATTACCGTCAGCCATTGATAAGTAATTTTAAAGGTTATCGCGGATCTGGCCCTTTCATACCCGCTCCGGGCCGCCTCAACTCCCAGTTTGCCCATTTTTACGGCATTAGAGACCGCAAAGCCGGTAAAAAGAGGAAAGCCGGCTTCTATCCCTGCCATATAATTCCTGGCCGGGGCGGGGTCGTTTATGGTGGCCAGCGAGGCCATACTGAAAGTTCCCTGTTTCATTGCCGCAGCGAAAGCGTAAACGGGGTCGGTTCCGTCAGTGTACATGCCTTTAATCTTTAATCCGCCAAAACGGGACATTTTGGCTTGCTCCAACCCTGCCCTGGCGCCGGTTACCCTGGCGGCCTCGGTTTTTACGATATTGTCGTTTTTAAGGCCTAAATTGACCGCGTCCTCCAGGCTTAAAGTGGTTTGCGCCTGGGCCCCGAGTGTTAAAACAAGGGAAGAGATTATAAACGTGAAAATTTGTTTCATGCCGCCTCCATTACGTGTAAGATGAGCGTGCTTCTTTATACGGGTTAAGGCTAACCCTTCTTCACTAATGAGATGCGGAAACAGGCTAAAAGTTTCACCTCTTGTTTTATTAGCGCTTTTTGCGGCTATATAGGGGTAGCGGGCGTATTAGTGTATTTTAGGTATAGCCTTGACAAGTCAATATATACGCCTATAATATTAATAGAATCCGTCGATATCTCTAATGTTTGCGCAGCATAGGACTAAAGTCCCGGGTCTCTCTGGGGCTTAGGGCCTTTGATAAAAGTCAAACAATAGTCGATAATATATATATGAAAAGGCTGTTTTTAACTTTAGCGGTATTCGCCGCAATGACCCCGGGGCTGAAAGCCCAGGAGCCCTCTTTTGACACCCTGCTGTCCGACCTGCCCCGTCCTTCCGCGGCCGCAGTCCCGGTTCCTTCGCCGGTAGACGCCTCTGTCCTGGCCGCTCCTGCCGCCGAAAGAGAATGGCTGGTTTTGGTTTTTATAAACGGGGTAAACGACCTGGGGATACTCGGTTTTGCGAACAAAGACATAAACGAGATGGAAGCCGTGGGCTCTACAGACCGGGTGGCTGTAGTGGTGGAATACGGGATACTGGGCATAGACGACCCTTCCGCCAGGAATTTACAGTTTCAGCGCGGTTCTAAAACTATTTACGTAACCAAAGACGCGGACGCGGCAAAGATAACTTCCCCGGTTATCTATTCCTCCAATGACGCCGATATGGGCAGCGAGGCTAATCTGGTGCGTTTCGTGAAGCGCGGTATACGCAGGTTCCCTGCTAAAAAGACCGCGGTAATACTCTGGAACCATGGGGCCGGCCGACTCGGCATTTCTTTTGACGATGTGAGCAAGAACTATATGGAGATAGATACCCTGGGCAAAGCGCTTGGGCAGATAAAGCGCGCCCTCGGCCGCAAAATAGACGTGCTGGCCACGGACGCCTGTCATATGCAGATGGCCAGTGTGGCCTATGAGTTTAAAGATTCAGCGGAGATCCTGGTAGGTTCGCAAGAGGAGATTCCCGGCAATGGTTATCCCTATACCGAGCTGTTGGGGCAGCTTGCCGCAGATCCTTCCATGGGCGCGGAGGCGCTGGGCAGCCTGATGGTAGACGCCTACGGCGCAAGCTACAGGAGCGACGCCACGCTTTCCGCGCTGAGAACAGCCGAGCTGCCGGGTTTTGTGGACGCTCTTAATAACTGGGTTATGGCCGTGAAGAACGACCGGGAGGCTTATGAAGCCGCTACGGACCGGGCGCTGGTGGCCGGTGTTTCCCGCTTTTCTCAGCGGGAATCAAAAGACCTTTCCGATTATCTTGAAAGGGTGGAAGCCCGCCTTCCCGACGGCGCAGAGGTTAAGGCCGCCGGGTCGGCTTTAAGAGAAACGATCTCGGCCGGATTGCTTGTAAATAATACTGTTAAGCCCTCTTACCGCAAGCCCTATACCCAGGCTAAAGGCCTGGCCATCTATATCCCCGAGCTGCGCTATAATTCCGGCAATTATGAAAAGCTGGCTTTTACCGGGGCTTCGCTCTGGGACGATTTTTTGCTGGATATGATGTCTGAGAGGCTGAAATAAAATGAATACCGGGACCGCCAAAATTACGCGCCTGGCCGCTATAGCGGCAGGGCTGTTTATTTGCGGCCTGAACGCCGGGGCTGAACAGCTGCCCGCGGGCCTGCGCCTTGCGGCCCTGGAAATTTCGATCTCAAGCGGCGACCCGGCCGCGGCCGCGGCTTTTCTGAGGGACGGGGAGGCCAGGAGGCTGGCCGAGGCCGACGCGCAGAAAAGCGCGGCCCTGCTTGGCAAAGCCGAAGCGCTTAAAGACCTTAAAGAATTGCTGGCCATGCCCTGGGACGATACGAAGGCCAACCAGCTCAGTCAGGCGCTGGCTATAAGGATAGACGCTGACAGGCCCCTTTCCAGAATGGGCATTGGCCCCGAACCTGAAAAGCTCTTCGGCTGGCTGGCAAAATTCCAGCCTTCTTACCCGGCTTCAAAAAAAGCGGTTGTCAAAAAGGCAATCAGGCAGTGGGAAGTGATCTTCGGGACCATGACTGACACGCGGGTTCTGAGCTGGGGCCAGGCGGACATGCGCTCGGGCCATGCCGTTACTATTACCAGGGCGGCCTGGGAGGCCATGGTCATACGCGAGAGGAACTCCGTTATAGAGAAGATAATTAAAATAGACCCGCGTTTCCTGGTTTATAATGACGAGAGGCTGGCTGCCGCCAAAGCCGATGTGGCTGTGGATGTGGCGGTGAAGGCCGTTATTGATTCCGGTGCGCTTTCCCCCGGCCAGCTGGCGCAGCTTTCCGGCAAGCCTTTCTCGGACCAGGTTTACCTGCTTGGCAATTTTTTCGATAACAGCAATATAAGCGTAAACCCTGACCTCAAGGCCAGAATAAATGCGGCCCGCGGCTCGCTTCCGCAGGAGGTTCTGCCCGCCCAGCAGCGCGCGCTTCTTGGCAGCATGCTTAATACCGCGGTAGCTAAAGAACTGGCCGGGACCAAAGCAGGCGACATTGCGCTGTCCGCTTTTCCTTCCGGCCTTAAGATAACAGTAGCGCCTTTAAGCGCGGGCTATTCCCGCTACGACGCCGCTTCCGGGACAGTAATACTGGATTCTGAAACCATACAGCAGTATATGCGCGTAAAGGGCTATACCGCGGCTTCTCTTATGAGCAGCCAGGCGCAGGTGACTGAAATAGCCAAGTATATGTCCCCGGCTTTGGTTTATGAGGCCGCGCATAAAATGCAGTCCGACTGGGCTATAAAGCAGGGCGTCTATAAGCCGCATGTTCAGGAAGACGAAGTTGAGGCGATGTCTC
>MNUR01000080.1 GCA_001871115.1 Elusimicrobia bacterium CG1_02_56_21
ATCCGCGGCTGTCGCCCGACACGAAATGTATCTTGAGATAAGGCTTCAGCAGAGACAGCGCGTCATGGTCATCAGGACCGAAAACCTTCATTACCTTGCCGGCTTTGGTGTAATACAGTTTTCCGTCCGTCATTACCCCGTCGACGTCAAGAATAAAGTGCTTAGGAACTATCCGCATAAACTCCTCCCGACAAATCAGATTAATGTTTAACTTTAGCACATTTTTCCGCAATGACTAAAGCGCCCGGCATTACAACCCAAAAAGCCCCTGGTCCGTTTCAACTGCCCCTCGCGTGCGACGCAAACCCTCGTAAAGCGCTACCCCGGCTGAAGTAGAGAGATTCAGCGAGCGAACCCGGTCCGACCACATCGGTATCCGGTAAAGCCGGTCCGCGTATTTCTCGTAAATCCAGTCCGGGAAGCCGGCGGTTTCTGCTCCGAATATAAGACAGGAATCCTCCCTGTACGGAGCCTCCCAGTAGGTTGTCCCGCCCCTAGTAGAAAAGAACAGCAGTGAAGTATTTTCCGGCAGGGTCTTCAGGAACGACTCAAAATCTGCGTGCACTGAATACTTCAGAAACTGCCAGTAGTCCAGGCCTGAACGGCGTATTTCCTTTGCGCTCAGTTCAAAGCCCATTTTTCCCACGAAAACCAGTTCTGTGCCTGTCGCAACGCAGCTGCGGCCTATATTCCCGGCGTTCCAGGGGATATCAGGGTTTATCAATACTATCTTCATTAAGAACCTTTTGTCTGTCGTTTTTCTGCCGGTAGCTTTCCTAAATTTATGGCTTGCGCCCCTTAACTGATCTTGAAATCATCCGCGAACTGTTTATGCCAAAGCTCCAGCATCAGCAGCGCCCATAGCCGGTAACCGTGATCCCTGGCTCCGCTCTGATGCTCGTCCCACAGCCGGTGCAGGGTAGCCGGCTTAAAATAGCCGCGCCCCAGCGCTTTGTGCGACAGGCAGGCCCCCGCCCAGTAATCCTTCAGCTCTCCCCTGAACCAGGGCCCCAGCGGGATGCCGAAACCCATCTTGCCCCGGTTATATATCCCCGGGGGCAGCATATCTTTGAAAGCTTCCTTCAGCAGCCATTTAGTTCCCCTGAAGCCGCGCAGCTTCATTTTCTCCGGAAGCATGAAAGCGAACTCCGCCACCTTATGATCCAGCAGCGGGGAGCGGGTTTCAAGCGAATTGGCCATGGAGGCTATGTCCATCTTGGTCATCAGGCACTCCGGCAGGTAGGAGCGCAGGTCCGTGTACATCAGTTTCTCCGTCAGGCTGAGCCCTTCAGCCTCCCTGAAGAGCCCGCTGATATATTCTTCAGGGAAATCGGCGTCGCGGCCGAGAGCGTTCTTGAAGGCCTCGGACCGGAGCTGCTCTTTCTCTTCGGTCTTAAAATAGGACACTGTCGATAAATAGGTCAGCGGGAGGTCGCGCTGGGAAGCGGCCTGCAGGAATTTGCGCAGACGCCAGACAGTATTGAAAGGAGCCGTCCTCTCCGGAAAAGGCTCCATCGCCGCAAGAGCGGCCTTCTTCGCCCAGGCCGGCATAACGCTGAAATACCAGGCCGCCTTCATCGCCTGGTAACGTATATATCCTCCGAAATTCTCGTCGCCGCCGTCCCCGTTCAGCGCTACCGTAACCGACTTGCGCGTCTCGCGCGAGACAAAATAAGAAGGCAGAGCGCTGGAATCGGCGTAAGGCTCCGAATAATGCCAAGCCAGCTTTTCAAGCACCGAGGCCATATTCGCCTCTACGATAAATTCTGTATGCTTTGTGCCGTACATCTCCGCGACCTGCTTAGCGTATCCGAGTTCGGAGAATTCCGCTTCCTTGAAGCCTATCGAAAAAGTTTTCACCGGACCCGCTGAAGCTTTAGCCATAAGGGCCACTATGACGGAAGAGTCAATGCCGCCGGACAGGAAAGCGCCGAGCGGGACCTCGGAGATAAGCCTTATCTTCACGGCTTCCGCAAGCTCCGCGCGCAGCCGCTCCTTTAATTCCTCTACCGGGATTCCGTCCAGCTTTGGCTGGCCGAGCGGAAGGTTCCAGTATTTCTCGGTCTTCAGGTTCCCCCCTTCGAAAACGAGGGTGCTGGCAGGCTCCAGTTTACGGATCCCTTTGAAGATACTCATAGGGCTTGGGATATACTGCAGCGTCAGATAGGTGTCCACCGCTTTCAAGTCTATATCCCGGGGCAGTCCGGGCACGGTGAGAAGAGCCCGCAGTTCCGAGGCGAAAGCTATACAGGAAGAGGTGACCGCGTAATAAACAGGCTTCTTGCCCATGCGGTCGCGGGCCAGAACCAGCCTTTTGCGCCTGCTGTCCCAGATGGCGACGGCGAACATCCCGCGCAGTTCTTTAGGGAAGTCCGCGCCTTTCTCCTCGTAAAGGTGAAGTATTACCTCGGTATCGCTTTTTGTTTTGAAAATATGCCCGCGGGCAAGGAGGCCTTTGCGCAGCTCCTGAAAATTATAGATCTCGCCGTTGAACACTATATGCAGGCTGCCGTCCTCGTTAGAGATAGGCTGGTGCCCGGTAGAGAGGTCGATAATGGACAGGCGGCGCATGGCCAGACCCAGATTTTCATGCTCGTAATACCCCTCATCATCCGGGCCGCGGTGGATAATAAGGTCGTTCATTGCCTTCAGGTCCCGCCGGATTACCGGCAGCCCCGAACCGTAATTATAAATTCCGCATATTCCGCACATAAGTTAATCCTAGCCTGCATTCTGTCCAGGGGTTGCGGGCCTGCCCTGCGAACCCTTTGCGGAAGGGGGAGGCCCCAGCCTGATTTTCCCGGCTGGGGGGAAACCACGCAAGGGTTTCCATCTTCCAGGGTTCACAGGGCAGGCGCGCAGCAGCTGCGACCCGCGTACGCTGACTAAACGCCTCTCCCCGAATAGATCTCCAGCAATTCATCCGCCACGCGGGCCATGGAGTATTTTTCCACGGCGGTCTTCCGTGCCCGCTCTCCCATCCGCAGGGACAGGCCCCGGTCGGCCATTTGCCGCCGGAGACATTCCTTCAGTTCGGCTTTATTGAGCGGGTCGAACAGGCAGCCGCTCACATCGGGAATAATCGCGTCCTTGGCGCCGCCCACCCGGCTGGCCAGAACCGCGATGCCGCAGGACATAGCCTCAAGCATGGAATTAGACAGCCCCTCCGAAATGGAGGGCAATATAAAGACATCCGCGGCGCGGTAATAAGGCAGAAGGTCCTCCCTGGGACCGGCCAGCGTCACGCTGCCGGACAGGTTAAGCTGAGAAACGGCGCTCCTGAGCGCCCCTTCTTCCGGCCCTCCTCCCACAATAAGCAGCCGCGCCTTGGGGGGTGCGGCTTCCTCGCTCATTACCTCCGCCCAGGATTCAAGAAATTCTTTTATCCTCTTTTCCGGGGAAAGCCTGCCGACAAAAAGAAAAACCGCTGAATTATCCAGCCCAAGGGCGGTTTTCGCATTTATCTTCTCGTTATAAAGCAGCGGCGTATAACGGCCCGTATCGACCCCGTTGCGGAAAAGGCGGAGGCGCAGCCCCGAAAACTCTTTTGAAGACTTAAGCCAGGCTAGAACTTCCCCGTTCATCACCAGCAGTTCAGGCTTCGCCGCCCTGAAGAAGGCGAGTTTAAGGCGCCCCAGCAGGCTATTCCGCGAAAGTGTTATCTCGTCCACGCCGCGCCCTCCGCCGAGCTTTATCAGGGTTTTACGCCCGGTCAGCCGGCCTGCCAGAACCGCGGCCACGGCCGGCGAGGAAGCCAGATGAACATGGACCGCTTCGTATTCCCCGGAGTTCAGCAGCAGCCAGAAAAAACTTTTAATCATAAAAACCGCCGAGTCTACAACGCGCGGGCCGAAAACCGAAAGACGCTTCACGCGCACCCCGCCCATAGATTCTTCGGGCGGCAGGCCTCCGGGCTGCCTGGTGAGCACCGTCACCCGCACCCCGCGCCCGGCCAGGGCTTTCGAGATTTCAAGCGCCTGCTTTTCAGACCCGCCTATGGCCGGATGAAAAGTCTGGCTGAGCATCAGCACCGATCGGATTTGAGGCCCGCTCATTTCTTATCCCCTCCCACTCCGGAAGAAAATTCGCCCCAGACCCGTCCCAGGGACTGCCCCATCTGGTAGATAAAAAAAACTCCTATCAGGGTCATCAGCAGGTAGCCCAAAATATGCGCATAAGAGATATAGGCAAAACCAGTGGACTCCGGAACTCCCCAGGCGGCGAGCACCTTCATAAGTACCAGTTCATAATTCCCGAAGTAGCCGGGCATACCCGGAACCGAAGCCGCGGCCGCGCCGGTGAATACCAATGCGACGCTTTTAAAGATATCCACTATATCCCCGAGGCCGAAAGCCAGCCCGAGCACGTAAAAATTCAGCACGTCCATAGACCACTGCAGGCCCGCAAAAAGAAAGATCAAGGCCCCGTTCTTGAAAGAATGAAACCCCTTTACGCCCATGGCCACCCGCTCGAATAGCAGCCTGACCTTCGGAAAGCGCGCAAAAAAACCGGAGAACCATGCGTGCGCCACCAGCTCGTCGGCAAAGATGAGCGCGGCTATCCCGGCCGCCAGCCCGGCTGTCAGGGCCCATAACAGGCCGTTATAGTTCATCAAGCCGCCGGTTATTCCGCCGTAATGAGCTGCGACCACAAACATGAGGAAGAGCACTATAACGTCCAGGAGCCTTTCCACTAAGATTGTAGCCAGCACGGTTATCAGCGGTATCTTGAACAGCTTAGCGGCAAAAGTGGCGCGGGCCAGCTCGCCCATCCTCAGGGGCAGAACATTGTTAAGCGCCAGCCCCGCGGCCTCCAGCTTAAAAGCGTCCATTACCCGGACCCCGGGGTTGGAGGGGTTAAGAAGCAGGCGCCAGCGCGCGCCGCGGAAAAACAGCTCAAGCACCACTATCAGGATGAACGGGATTATGAAAGCCGGATTAACTTTGGAATAGATAGCCGCCAGCTTGGCGAACTCTATATTCCGCAGCGCAAAATACAGGAGGATGCCTCCTATAACAAATCCGGAAATAATTGAAATCCTGGCTTTCATAATAGTTTAGAGGAACGGAGGACTGGAAGATCAGAAGATTAGCCGGAAAATCTGCCGTACAATGCGGCTAGTCCTCCAATAGTCTAATCCTCCAGTCCGATGCTCCGAAGAAAAGCGTCTTCAGTGGCGGGCCTGCCCAGGAATTTCTCCACCTGCCCGGCCTCGTCATAGCTGCGGCCGGGGGCAAGTATAAGCTCCCTGTATTTGGCGCCTGTTTCAGGGTTCATCACGCCTGAAGCCTCAAACGAGCCGAAAAGATCGGCCGCTATGACCTCGGACCACAGATAACTGTAATAACCAGCCTCGTAGCCTCCCATCAGGTGGCCGAAGCTGGCCTGGGGGTGACTGCCGGGGCTGAGCGGGATCAGCGTTATTTTCTTCATCAGCTTGTCATAAAATTTCGTAGTATCAACCTTGCCGCGCGCGGTATGATAGCGCATGTCCAGCACGCTGAAAAATATCTGCCGCAGGTAAAGCAGACCGGAGTCCGCATTTTTCGCGGCTACGAGCTTTTTAATAAGCTCTTCCGGTAGTTTCTCTCCGGGGTTTTTGAAATGCCCGGAGATGCGCTTCAGCACGGCCGGGTCATAAGCCCAGTTCTCCAGCATCTTGGACGGGACTTCTACGAAATCACGGGAGACGCTGGTTCCTGAAAACTTTCCGTACTTAGCCTTTGTAAAAATATTATGGGTAACGTGCCCGAACTCATGGAATAGGGTCACAACATCGTCAAACTTCAGCAGCGGCGGGGTGTCTCCGGAGGGCGGAGGGAAATTTGAGACTATAGCGGCGGCAGGCAGCTCGTAAGAGCCGTCGGCCAGCTCGCAACCGTGGCGCAGACCGAAACAGGCCGCGTGCTTATATTTCCCTTCCCTGGGGAAAAGGTCGAAATAGAAATAGGCCGCCACCGAGCCGTCCGGATTCTTTACCTCGTAGGCCCGCACGTTCTTATGCCAGGTATTAAGCGGGGCGGACTCGAAGCGGGCCCCGAAGACCTTGCCAAAAACCTCAAACATCCCCTTCACAACCGTTTCCAGGGGGAAATATTCCTTTATCTTTTCATGGTCGATGGAATATTTATTCTTCTTCAGCTGGTTATTATAATAGCGCCATTCCCAGGCATGCAGGACCTTATCCTCGCCGCCCTTAAGTTTCAAACGGGCTCGCAGTTCCTTCCGGCCCTTTTTCTTAAGCCTGGCCCGGGTGCGCTCCATAAAATTAAAAACCGTTTCGCTGTTTTTTGCCATGCGGTCAGCCAGCGCATACTCGGCAAAAGATTCATAGCCGAGTATTTTGGCTATCTTACGGCGCAGCACAATTGCTTTCTCCATCAGGTCTATATTGGCCGGCACGCAGCGGTTATTGACCTTCTGCTCAAGGCGGCGGCGGGCGTCCCCATCCTCGGCATTATCCATGAAAGGCACGTAGTCCGGGGTATTCATGGTCACCAGGTAACCGCCTTTCCCGGTCCTCTTCAGGCGGGCCTTAAAATCTTCGGTCATGCCCTTCAGTTCCCCTTCGGTGACCTCCAGGGCGTCGCTTACCTCCCGCAAGTTACGGGAAAAATCAAGTTCCAGGCCTATCAGCTCCTTCATCAGCTTCTTGACCTTATTTTTCTTCCGAGGCTCCAGCTCCAGGCCGTTTCGTTTGAAATCAAGCAGCGTTTTCTCTAGC
>MNUR01000046.1 GCA_001871115.1 Elusimicrobia bacterium CG1_02_56_21
CGCCTGCAATTGTCCCTTTTGTCCTGCGCTTTCGCGCCGCTCAACTCACAACCTCCGTCGAGGGTGCTCGTCTCGCGGCGCTTCGGCTCGGCTCCAAAACAGACAATTTCGTCATGAAAGCCTTATGTCGGACAGGCTCCTAGTCAAGATCCATCGGATTTATGGGCCGGGAAGTGTCCCCGGAATCCTTTATGCGCTTTTTTTCTTTTTCAAAAGCTTCGTCCAGCTCTTTCTTCTTCTCTTCCATGGACTTGCCGGCATTGGAAAAATAACTGTCGAGGCGGCTTTTATCATCTTTGATCTTCTTAAGAGCCTCCTGCATTGGGTCGGCGCCCTCTTTAAGCTGCGGCTTTTCCCAATGGCGCTGCACTTTTCCGGTCTTCCTGTCACACTCTATCCGCGCTTTGCAGCATGGGCAATCCACAATAAAGGTTCCATCAGACATAACAAAACTCCTTTTGGAGGAACGGAGGACTGGTTTTGCAAGGTAAATCCTTATAGGCCAATACTCCAGTCCTCCAGTCCTCTATTTTATTCCCCACAGTTTATGCTGCTGGGGCAGGACTTTTACCACAGCCAGCTTTGAGGCCGCGTAACAGCAGGCCTCCTCTATTAATTTAGCCGAAGGAGGGCGCACCTTCCCCCGCCCGGCCGTGGCGGGCTGTATAAAAAAAGGAATACCGGGCCACACAGAGGCCGTCAGGTCCGCGGCCTTTTTAAAATCCGCAACCGTGGTTTTTGAAGTAAGCACTATTTTTACAAATGCTTTTCCGGCCGCGGCGGCGAGGAACTTTTTATGCTCGGCCCAGCGGGCTTTAAGGCCGGTAGATGAAGGCAGCTTGATGTCCATTGCGATCACGTCGGCAACCGCCCGGGTTTTAGAAAGCTCCCGGTACAGCACGCCGTTAGTCTCAAAATGCACCGTCAGGCCGGCTTTTCTAAGCGCCGGCGCTGCCGCCCTGATGAACTTCCAGTACAAAAGAGGCTCACCGCCGGTAAGAGAAACGTTCTTCGCTTTTTTCCGGCGGGCCAGCTCTATAACGGCCCGCGCGGCGGAAACCGGCGTCATTATCTCGGCGGCCGCGGCGTCCAGCGCCGCGGGCTCATCACAATAGGAACAATTCAGGTTGCAGCCGGCAAAGCGCAGAAAAACCTGGCGCTGGCCGGCATAAAGGCCTTCTCCCTGTATAGAACAGAATATCTCTGCTATGGGCGCGGTGAGTTTTTTCATATCAGAATGATCGGAATGAAAGCTGCCCTTTCTTATTTCCCGCGGCCGGCTTCGGCTTTCCCGGCCTGCCGCGCCCGGACAGCGCCGGGTCTTCAAACCCCGCGTCTTTAAAACCTTTTTCCCGCAATTTGCAGGAATCGCAGCGTCCGCACGGGGCCCTGCCGCCGAGATAGCAGGACCAGGTAAGCTCGAGCGGCGCCCCGAGCTTTAAAGCAAGCCTCGCAATGCCGGCTTTGCTGAGCTTTATAAGCGGGGTAAGCAGCTTTATTTTCTTCCCCCCCGAACCGGCGCGGGTGCCGAAAGCCGCGGCTTTTTCCAGGGCCCGGTAAAACTCCGGCCGGCAGTCAGGGTAACCGGAATAATCCACCACGTTCGGCCCGAGGACCACTGCCGCCGCGCCTTCCGCGTCGGCCAGTGAAAACCCGGCGGAGGCGAAAACAAGGTTGCGGCCGGGCACATAAGTGGAGGGGATCCCGCCCTTGCGGCCTATCTTTGACAGTTCGACATCAGGCAGCTTGGCCCCGGCGTTCACCAGCGAACTGGTTTTAAACCAGGGAAAATCCAGCTTTATCTCATAAAGCTTAACGCCGAGACGGCCTGCGATAGCGCGGGCGGCGGCATTTTCACGGGAGTGGCGCTGCCCATAGTCAAAAGACACGGCAAGACATTCATAACCTTTTGAGATGGCCCAGCAGAGCGCCGTAGTGGAATCAAGCCCGCCTGAAAAAAGAACGACCGCTTTTTTTTTCTTCATAATTTACGCCTCGGCCTTAGGCCCGGCGGCGTTGTCTACTATTCCCGCCCCGGCCTTGAATTTTATGCGCGGCACGGATTTCATAAAGCCTTTCTTAAGCGCCAGCTCCATGTCCCTCTTGCCGGTCTCGGGCCTGCCGGCCATAAAATCCAGTACCCTTCCGCTTGCGTGTATCTCTTCAAGGGCCTGCGGATACCCGTCCCTCCCCTCCAGTTCCTCCGTCAGAGCGCGGGCGCAGATCATATCCTCTACATGGCGGCCGTCGTAGAAGAGGCAGGCCGGGACTATAAGAGCAGGCTTCGGATCAGCCAGGCAGTAGGACGCTACCGCCGGGAAATTTGCGAAGCAGGCCACAAGTATTTCCTCCGCGAGGATCAGCGAGGCGGCGGCAGGAGAGCCGGAATTAGTGACAGAAAGAGCCGGGCGGGAGGGGTCCGAGCCGTAGAGCGCCGTATAGGGGGAGTTGTCATACTTGTCAACTCCGGGCCCGAGGTCTATCTCCGAAAAAAGGTCGGCGTTTTTTTCGCGGCTTCTGGCGGCGAGCGCCAGCGAGGGGTTTGCGTAAACGCGCACGTCGCGGCGGCCGCTTTCCAGCAGCGCGCAGATGGTGTTTGAAAACCTGAAAAGGTCTATCACTATGCCGCGGCCGCGCCAGGTTACAGCTTCGGCACGGTCGAAGGCTATTTTAATTTTATTTTGAGGAGGAGGTGGAAACTGCTGTGACATATTTTATAGCCAGGGCGCTCAGATATAACTCCGGCTCCTGGTAAACCCCCATCTGGGGCCCTCCCGGGGCGGAATCCACCGTCAGAATAAGCCCGTCGGCGCCGATCTTAGCCGCTCTTTTCCGGGCCTGGATTTTAAGTCTCTCCAGCCTGCTCTCCCCGCCTTCCGCGCTGACCCTCTCGCTGTGGATAATTGCTATCCCGCCCCAGGGGAACGGGGTTTCGCCGCGCGAAGAAAATACCCGGACTTCCCGCCAGTCGCGCGGGGCGAACCAGGGACCGACCTGTATCACGTCAAGCCTGGCAGACGCGCAGGCGCCTAACGCCAGGAAGACGGGGGCCAGCCTTTTTAATACAAATCCGGATGACATAGGGGAAAACTCAGCCGAATACGGCTGTCAGGGCTGATCTACTCCAAGGTCGCGGCAAATTTTACGCACGGTAAAATCCGCGATTTCATTATGCCTGGTAACAGGGACTTCCTTGTTTGTAACCGGATTAAGGAAAACGGAATATTTCCCGCCTTCGCGTCCGAGAACGCAGCCTTTGCTGACTAGATGTCTTACTAGGTCCTTTCTTTTCATGTCCATACCTCCCGGACCGCCGGAAAAACCGCGGTCATCGATACATTTTAGCATTCTGGGAGCGGGAAAGTAATTGGCGGGCACTATATACAGGCGCCCTCTCCCCGCATCCGGCGTGGTACCCCGTACTCCGCCGCGGCTCGCTGAAGCCCGTTTCCCGGAAGCCCTCGAGTATTAAGGCTTATATCAGTCGGAGCTGCGCGGAATGCGGCCTACCAGCTTCCAGGAAACATTGGCCTTGCCCACCGTGACCTGCACAAAATAAACCGTGCCGTCCTCCGGGCTTTCAAAAATCAGAATGCTGCGGCCGGCGTCATTAACAACGCCTTTGCACTGCCCGAAGGACGAAGGCAGTCCGCCCGGGACAGAAAGCTCGGGCCTCTCCGCCGCGTAGTCCCCCTCTTCATCCTGGTCGGCCTTTGAATCTATCATCACCCCGGGCTCGTCAACGTCCGGGTCGGCGCTCCTGGCCTGGCCGGCTTTTACCGGCGCGGTCTTTGAGGTTTTATTAAGCTGTGCAAGCAGCACCGGCGGCTTTACCGCCGTGCCCGGCTTCGCTGACGCTGCCTTCGCTGCGGCCGCCGGTTTTTTATTAACCTCCGGCTGCTGCGCCCAAAGCGCCCCGCCGCAAACAGTAAGAAGCGCCGCTATTAAATATTTATTCATAACCCTAGCCTCCCTTACCGAGGTTCTGTGCGGATATATACCCGCACAGCCCGTCCGCACAATTAAAAGAATTTACTAAAACCTCTTTACCGCCACCTTACCTGTCTTTATTTTAAGCAATTTAAGAGCCAAAGCGGAAAACCGTTCCGGAGCGTCGCTTACCAGAAAGGCCGAGCTGCCGAAGCGGGCCCGGTTTAGCAGTCCGCGGGCCTCCAGCGCCGCCTTCGCGCTGCGCGCGGCCGCCCGGGCGGAATCAACTATCCTGCTGCGGGGGCCCATAACGCGGGCTATAATTCTTTTAAGAAGCGGGTAGTGAGTACAGCCGAGTATCAGCACGTCGGCTTTTCCGCGGAAGCCGGACAGATATTCGCGCGCGGCCATTAACGCGGCCGGCTTAGAACACCAGCCCTCTTCCACGAGAGGCACAAATAGCGGGCAGGCTTTTTCGGTGACCTTGACCCCGGCCCCGGAGGCCGCAAGAGCCCTGGAATAAGCGCGGCTGTTCACGGTGGCGGAAGTTCCGATGACCAGCACCCTGCCCCCCGGAGGCGCCGCCTTAAGCGCGGCCTCCGCCCCGGGCTGGATAACGCCCTGCACAGGAACGTCCGAAAGCTTCCGGATCTCGTCCAGGGCCAGCGAGGAGGCGGTGTTGCAGGCCACGATCAGCAGTTTAATTTTCTTTTTAAGCAGGAAGGACGCTATTTCTTTAGAAAAGGAACGCACGGCTTCGGGAGACTTCGTCCCGTAGGGGACGCGGGCCGTATCCCCGAAATATATGAGGTCTTCCCCGGGCAGCAGGGCGCGCAGTTCTTTAAAGACCGTGAGCCCGCCCAGCCCCGAGTCAAAAATGCCTATCGGCCTCTCGCTATTGTTCATAATCGGCCGGGAAACCGGCTGCCGCGACAAGCGGCAAAGCCAAGCCTGTTTATCTCGTCAGCCAGGTTTCCCTATTCCCATCCCTTCATATCCGCGTATTTCATAACAGCCCTGTAAATAGCGTTCGCGGTCTGCTTCTGCGCTTTTTTTTCGTTCATTTTTTTCTGGTCGAAAGAATTGGTCATAAAACCCACTTCCACCAGTATGCCCGGGGCATAAGTACCTCTCAGAACGTAAAAAGCGGCCTGCTTTACCCCGCGGTTAACGTACGGGGTGTGTTTCTCCATCTCTGCCGTCACAAGGCCGGCCAGGCGGCTGCCCTCGTTCAGGTATTCGTTGCGGGCCATGGAATGCAGAAGCATGGCCGCCGTATCTCCCTGGCCGCCGCTGTCTTCAAGTCCTATAACCGAGTTTTCATAATCGGCCACTTCGGCGGCCCAGGGGTCGGAGGCCTTTTCAGACATAAAATAGATTTCAAAGCCCTTCTCCCTCCTGTCGCGGGAAGCGTTGGCGTGAATGGAGATAAAGATATCGGCCTTGAAATTATTGGCTATTACGGAGCGGTCCGCCAGCGGGACGAACTCGTCGCTGTTGCGGGTCAGGAGGACATCGAACAGTTTTTCTTTTTTAAGCTGGGCATAAAGCTCTTTGGCCACCTTGAGGTTCAGGTCCTTTTCCCTCAATCCGAAAAGTTTGCGGCCGCCAGGATCTTTTCCGCCGTGTCCCGCGTCTATTACTATCTTTTTCCTGCCGGCGCCTATCTGCATTTTATCCGGGATGTTCAAAGTCTCCGCCGAAGCCGCCGCGGCCGGCAGAACTGCCGCCGCGACGCCGACCGCTGCGGTTTCCGCGGCTCCGGAAGACGGAGCGATAACCACAGGGGCCTGGGCCGCCGGAGCGGGCTCTCCGTTAATGCTCTGCGACACCGGCACGACGGCCTTTAAAACGTCTATCACCAGGCGGTCCGGGTCGGAAAGCTTGAAAACGTTTACGCTGCCGAAATTGTCGCTCGGGCTCACTACCAGGCGGGCCGTTTTATTCTCCTGTATCAGGTCTACGCCGTCCACTACGCCGTCCCCGATGCCTATTTTTTCCCCGCGGCCCACCACGCCGCCGAAAATAGTTATTTTCACCAGATTATTTTCCTTCTGTGACGTCTGCCATTCAAGCGGCTCCTCCATATATACCACTATCCGCGTCTTATCCTGGTAGGAAAAATAATTTATCGAGGTTACGTTTACGTCCCGCTTTGCCGACAGCGCCCCTGTAGCCGGGTTGTACTCGAGGCTAAAACCGAAGGCGTCGGAGAAATGCTTTGAAATAAAGAAGTTGAGAGCAAGGAAGGCTTTCCCGCCCCTGACCAGCATCGGGTTCGGAAATACCGCTTTGTCGTCGTTGATAATAACGGAATCCGATTTCATGAAAAACACGACTTTCTTTCCCTTTATCTGCAGCAGCAGCTTGCCGGATACCGGATACCAGTATATCTTCCCGCCCATAAGTTTGGCGGCCCGGGCAGCCTCCAGGTATACCGCGCCGTTCAGCGCATAGGTGCGTATTTTGCCGGAGTAGACCCCGTTCTTGTTATAGGTTACTTCGTCCATCCGGGCCTGGGCCGGCGCGCAAAAAGCGAAGAGTAAAAATACTGATAAGATCTTTAACATAAACATTCTCCAATTTAATAGCACTGCGGGCTCTTAGTTTTACAGCAAAGCCAAGCCCGGCAAAATTACTGCGTACTGCGGGAGCGGGGCGGCAGCCGCCCTTCAGGCCTCCCGGCCGCCTGCGCCGCTGCGCCCCCGGCAAAATTACTCCAGGATTATCCTGTAATCCTCCCAGGTAAGCTGAGGGTCTGAAGCAAGCTTCACGCTGCGGTGAACGTTCTTTTCTATCATCCCGTGTTTTTTCTTCAGGACTTCGGAAAGTATGGGATGCGTCACCACGCGCAGGTTCCCGCCGGGCCGGCCCATGGTGATATTGTGTATCTCTCTCTGTATCTTTATGCGTATGCTCTCGCTGGAAAGCACCCGCCCGCAGCCGTGACACTCGGGACACTCCTCGGTAAGCAGACTGACGGTGCTCTCGCGCTTTCGCTCCCGGGTCATTTCCACCAGGCCCAGCCGGGTTATAGGGAGTATGCGTATCTTGGCGCGGTCGCGGCTTACCGCGGCCTCAAGGACGCTGACCACTTTGTGGCGGTTGGTGGCCTTCTTCATGTCTATGAAGTCTATGACCACTATGCCGCCGATATTGCGCAGGCGCAGCTGGCGGGCCACCTCGTTGGCGGCCTCGATATTGGTAGCCGTGACGGTCTCCTCCTGCGACTTGGTTCCGGTGAAACGCCCGGTATTGACATCTATCGCGCAGAGGGATTCGGCCTCCTGTATGATGATGCTGCCGCCGTTCGGGAGCGGAACCTTTATGCGCCTCAACTCGTCGATATCCTTCTCTATGTTGAAAGCCTTGAATATCGGGGTTTTGCTGTCGTAAAGCTTGATCCTGTCCTTCAGCTCAGGGGAGATCTTGGCGGCGAACTCCTGCACATTGTGGAAATCATCTTTATTGTCCAGCATGTAGATCGAAGTATCCTCGGAAAGGATATCGCGCGCCACCTGCATCGTCATGTCCATGTCCTTATGCAGCAGGGCGGGAGGCCTGGAACTGTCGAAACGGTTCTGCACGCTGTCCCACATCTTAAGCAGGTACTTCACCTCGCGTTCAAGCTCGTCCTCGGTAGCGCCTTCCGCCTCGGTGCGCACTATGCAGCCCTTGGTCCCGAGCGTTTTAGTATCGGCTATCTTGCGCATGATCTCGGAGAGGCGCTTGCGCTCCTCCGCGTCTTCGATATTCTTTGAAACTCCTACGAATTCCTGGAAAGGGGTCAGAACCAGATAGCGCCCCGGCAGGGAAACGTCCATGGTCACCTTCATGCCCTTGGTGCCGATAGCGTCCTTGGTCACCTGCACCATAACTTCCTGGTCTTTCTTCAGAAGCTTGTCTATGGACTCTTTCTGGTTGCCCAGCACGTCTGAAATATAAATATAGGCGTTCTTATCCAGCCCTATATTCATGAAAGCGCTGGAAATACCGGGCAGCACGTTTTCAACTGCGGCCTTATAAATGTTTCCCACGATGTTCCCGGAACTCCGCCGCTCCCAGAACAGCTCCGACAGCTTGCCGTCTTCTATTATCGCTATCCGGGTTTCCTCAAACGAGGTGTTGGCGAATATTTCTCTTTTAAACTTTGCGTTTGTCATTTTATTAACTCTCCTTCATTGATATCTGTTTGCCGTATCAGTCCTATGGCCCTGCAGTATCAAGCGCCTTGCGCAAAATACGGCCTGGAACCGGGCCTCACGGACGGTAGAAAACTTCTTCAAAACACCTCCAGCTTCCCGCTGGAATTAAACCAGTAAAGCTCTTTGCGCACTATGCGCCGGAAAACCGGCTTTCCTCCCGCCATAAGCTCCGCTACTGCTTCCGGCTTCACGTTCTTGCCGGGCTCCAGCTTCAGCGTCAGCTTAAGAAGGGAGCTTTCCTTATCGAAGGACGCGGCCAGCAGGGGCGTCCTCGCGTCCAATGTCTTCCGCTCGCCTGACGCTTTGACCTTTTCATAGGCCGCGTTCTTCAGCGCCATGAAGGCGTCCACCGCGGCCTGCGAAAAGCCCGCGGGAAATTCAGCCTCCATAAAGTACTCCGCGGCGTTAACGGCCGCTTCTATAGAAGGAAAAAACACGGGAATCCGGCGCGCTGAAACAAGGCGGAAAAGCCCGTCATCCAGCGGCTGCAGCTTTTCCGCCACCGCTTCTTCCCTCGCAAATTCCTCCAGGTAGAGGTCCGCGTATTCACAATTACTTTCATGCCCTACAGAGACGGCAGGTCCGAACGCCATACGGGGCGAAAGCTGGCCTCCGGCCTTAGCCTGGCAGAATTTAAGCCCGCTGGCGGCCGCCCTGCCGCGCAAGATCTTGATCTGCGATAAATGGCTGAGTTCTTTCGCGGGTTCGAGCCGCGCAAATTTAAGCCTTATCCTGGATTTAGGTCCTTCGTTCATAATTTATTACCGGCACATCAAACCAAAGCGTATCTTCTTGCGTATACTGACTCGGCGATTCCCAGCGCCGCCATCGTGGCTACCAGGTTCGACCCTCCGTAGGAAACCAGGGGCAAGGGGACTCCGGCCACGGGCGCCATACCGAGCAGCATGCCGAAATTTATGCAGAAATATACGAGGAACATGCCGAAGATGCCGCAGTTGACCAGGTAACCGAAGCGGTCTCTAGCCAGGCGCGCCCCCTGCATTAGCCTCCGCATCACCAGCACATAGAGTCCTGTCACCAGCAGCATGCCCCAGAAGCCCATCTCCTCTCCTACCACGGCGAGGATAAAATCCGTATGCCGCTCCGGCACAAAGCCGAGGCGCGACTGGGTTCCGGAGAAAAAGCCGCGGCCAAGTATCCCCCCGGAGCCTATGGCTATGCGCGCCTGAAGCAGGTTATAGCCCGCCCCGCGCGGGTCGGTCTCCGGAGAAAGAAAGACCTCAAGCCTCTTCTGCTGATAATCTTTCATCTGGTTCTTGACCAGCATTCCGGAGAAGAAGCCGAGTATAAGCACCAGCGCGGCGCCGGCGAAGATCGCTCCGGAAACATTGGCATAAAGCCTAACCGACAAGCGCCAGAGCAGCCAGGAGCCCAAGGCCACGCCCGCCACAAAGACGGAGGCGCTAAAAAGAGAATCCGACAAATGGAAGAAATAGCTAACCATCGTATTATCCAGCAATTCAGGGTTGAGCGTTATAATGCTCCAAAGGATCGGGAACAGCGCTGAAATGAAGGCGTAGCCGATGATGATAGACAGGTGGAACAGGCTGGCGCCGGCGGAAAAAAGCATGACCAGGGCCACCGGAAAAGTAATAAGGATGGCCGAGAAGTCCGGCTGCTTGATAAGAAGCAAAAACACCGGCATGCAGAGAGCGAAAGCCCCCACCACAGTAGGGAGCTCCCGGATCCTGCCCATGCGCTTGTCCAGAAAGTTAGCCAGTACCAGGATAAGCCCCAGTCGCGCGAATTCGGACGGCTGGATGGAAAAGAACGGCAGCCGGTACCAGGACCGCGCGCCTTTGTCCACTACCCCGAAGATCAGAACTCCGGCGAGAATAACCAGCATGACTCCGTAAACGAATTTCCACTGGTCCTGATAAACCTGGTAATTAAGGCTCCAGGCTGCGCCAAAAACGATAAGGGCCAGCGGGATAGCTATAAGCTGCACCCTTACGATGCGCGCCTGCGCGGGCAGAACCGCCACGGAGGAAAAGATAGCGATAGTACCGATAGCCAGCAGAACGATCGCGGCAAGGAAAAGAACCCAGTCTATCCTGGTTTTTCTAAGACCGCTCGGGGGTGTAAAAATCATATTATGATCCTGCCCGGCACGGCCGGCTCCTGGATAGGCGCAGGAGCCTGCGGCGGCTCTATAACGCGGACCGGGGCCGCCTTAGCGGGAAGTTCGGAACGCAGCGCCGCCTCTATAACGGCTTTAGCGATGGGCGCGGCCGAAGAGGAACCGTGTTCGCCGTGTTCTACCAGTACGGCCACCGCTATCTTGGCCGGCTCATTATTGACGGTAGCATAGGCCACGAACCAGGCATGGTCCTTGCCCTGCGGGTTCTGGGCCGTTCCCGTCTTGCCGTAAACTTCAGCGCCGTTTATCCTGGCCGACCTCGCGGTTCCGTCCAGGATCACGTCGCGCAGGGCCTGCCGTATCTGCGTCCAGGTGGAAGGCTTAAGCTGCACCCGGCTCAGCACTTCCGGCTTGCCGCGGGCATAAAGCTGCCCGTCGCTCCTGACAATGCGCTCTACAAAGTAGGGGCGGTGAAAAACACCGCCGTTGGCCACCGCGGCTATCAGGCCGGCTGCCTGCATAGGGGTCATCAGGGTTTCTCCCTGGCCTATGGCCTGGTTCAGAGTGTCCCCTATGAACCAATAACTTTTCTTGGCGGCCCGGAGGCTGGGCCCGAAGACGTTCCCGGATTTCTCGCCCGGCAGCGGTATGCCGGAAACCTTTCCCACCCTGAAAGCGCGGGCCTCTTTTTCTACCGCCAGGGCGCCGGCCTTCTGAGAGGTCGTATAAAAATACACGTCGCAGGATTTCGCGAGGGCTTCCGTAAAGGCGACTTTGCCGTGGCCTTTCTTATTCCAGCACTTGAACACCCGGCTTCCGGCGTCGTAATAACCGTGGCAATTAACGGTCTCCTGAGGATCGACCCGGCCCGATTCGAGCAGGGCAGCGGAGGTGATTATTTTAAAGATCGACCCCGGCGGATAGGTGCCCTGCAGCGCCACGTTAAATTCAGGAAGCACCTTGCCCGCCGGCAGTCCTTCTTTTTCGGCTCCCGAAAGCACGAACATATTAGGGTCATAATCGGGCGCGGAAGCGAAAGCGATCACCGCGCCGGTGCGGGGGTCCAGCGCCACCACGGCTCCCTTCCCGCTTATTGATTTTTTAAGCCCTTCCTCAGCCGCTGCCTGCGCTTTGGAATCTATCGTAAGGAAAATATCAGCCCCGGGCACCCACTTGCGGCTTTCCAGCACGCGGCTCAGCCTGCCCCTTGAATCGACCTCCAGGTAGATACCGCCGTCCTTTCCTTTAAGCTCCTTCTCGTACATCTGCTCCAGGCCTGCCTTGCCCAGCCGCGAATCCATTGAGTAATTCTTATCCCTGGAATGCACCGCCCAGTCCCGGTTATCCATCCTCCCGATATAACCCACCATATGGCTCAGATATGCGCCGAAAGGATAATAGCGTCTGGCTTCAACTACGATATCCACACCGGGATAAACCGCCTTAAGCTCGGAGAGTGCCAGCATTTGCTTGGATGGAAGGTTTTCCGCCAGCCGCACCGGTTTCTCCCGGGATGCGGCCCTGAATATTCTCTTTCTAAGCTCGTCGTAGTCCGCGCCCAGCGGCCTGGCAAGAGCCCTGGCCATCCGGTCAATTTCCGGGCCGGTACGCGCCTGCCCGGGGAAATAGATAAGGCTGAAGGAAGGCTTGCTGGTGGCGATCGGCTTCTCGTCCGAAGAGAATATGCGGCCCCGGGGCGCCGACTGCCCTATTATCTGGGTCCTGTTCTTTTCAGCGATCTCCCTGTAATAGGCGCCGCCCAGAACCTGCATGTTTAGCAGCCGCAAAATAAAAATAAGCGCGGCCGCGTATGCCAGTATCCAGAGAAGGTCCAGCCTTTCCTGGGGTATCTGGCGGTCTATCATAGTATATTGAACCGCCGTTTAAGCCCGTAGAACAGCTGGAACACTACCGGCACGGCCAGCGCGTTCAAAAAAGGTTCTGTCAGGAAGATTTTAAGTCCCGTAGGGTTTCTCCGGAAAAATACCAGACTCAGCATCTGGTAAAAAAGCATGCACAGCCAGGACAGGGACAGCGCGCCCACCAGCTGCGAAAAAAGGCTGTCCATGTCGAAGTGGCGCTTCACTATGTAAACGGCGTAAGCCATCAGTGAATAAGTCAGCGCGTAACCCCCGAACATGCCTGCGCCCAGCATATCAGCGTAAAGCCCCAGGAAGAAGCCCCAGGCCACGGCTTTTACAGGACCGGCGAGTATGGCCGCGCTGAGCGCTGCCGCAAAGATGAAGTTGGGCGCAAGGCCGAAAACAGCGAGGTTCTGCGTCCACCACCAGTAAAAAGTTCCGGCGGAGAGATAGAGAAAAAGTTCAATCAGGATGGACATAAGATCAGCGTCCCTCCGCGTCCGGCCCGGGTAGTTCATGCGGCAGGTGGCGCCTTACCACATAGACTTCGCTTAGCGTATTTACGTCTACCGCCGGGGTAACATCGGCGGTAATAAAATTCATGAAAGACTCCCGCGGATAAACCTTTACAACCCTGCCGACGCTGACTCCCTTCGGGAAAAGCAGGCCGCCCGGGGCGGTGGTAATCTCAGCGCCTTCAGCCAGCGACGACTCCTCCGGCACATAGTTCACTTTAAGCAACCAGGTACCCTTTCCTTCCACCAGCGCCTCCAGCCCGGCAGGCGCTATCGCGCACACCGCGGAAGCCGCGCTGTTGGTAAGAAGCATCACCTTCGAAAACCTGGGGTAAACCTCGAACACCCTTCCGGCCAGGCCGGCTTTTCCGTCCTGCAGCCCGAGCACCGTATCGTTGACCCCTATCTTGTCGTCAGAGCCCTTGTCGATAAAAAACGAACCGTACCAGTCGGCGGGGGTCTTGTTAACCACCCTGGCCCAGGTTCCGGACCAGGGCAGGGACCGGGAGATTTTCATTTCACTTGCAAGCCGCTCATTCTCCGAGGTCAGCGCGGCAGCGTTCAGGATCTGCAGCTCCTGGTTCCTGATCTTGCTTTTTAGCTCGCGGTTTTCCTGGTCTGTCTCCAGCAGGGAGATGAAGTTTCCGGGGACATTGCGCACAAAATACCCGTACTTCGCGCCGTAATGCAGCGAGGGATAAAGGCTGTAACTGGCCGCGATGCGGACAGTGTGGGCTATTTTAGTAGTGGGGAACAGGAGGAGGATGACCGACAGTACGGCAAAAAACAATATAGCGTAATTAGCTGCGTCCTTTTCTCTGCTCATCGCGGGTCACCCTGAGGCCCCTCCTGGAATACCGGCCCCCCTGGCGGGGGGTCAACTGCGGTAGGAATTCAGGAATTCGGGGCGCTGGATTTTATCCAGCTCTTCAAGATACTTACCGCAACCCAAGGCGACACAGCTTAAAGGATCGGCAGCCCTGTGGACGGGCAGTTCTGTTTCCTGCCGGATAAGCTCCGGGAAGCCGCGCAAAAGCGACCCCCCCCCTGCCAAGACCATCCCCCGGTCCACCAGGTCCGAGGATAGTTCGGGCGGAGTAGCCTCCAGCACCTGCTTTATAACGTCCACTATCAGCTGTACAGGCTCCATCAGGGCCTGCCTTATCTCTTCAGAAGTAACAAGAATTGTCTTGGGCAGCCCCTTGGCCTGGTCCCTGCCCTTAACTTCTATGGTCTTTTCTTCTTTTAAAGGGAAAACCGATCCGATCTGTATCTTTACCTCTTCTGCGGTAGTTTCGCCTATGACTAAATTGTGCTTGCGCCGGAAGTACTGCACTATGCAGTCGTCCATCTCGTCGCCGGCCACGTCGAGTGACTTCGCCACCACCATCCCGCCCAGTGAAATCACGGCCACCTCCGTGGTTCCGCCGCCTATGTCGCAGATCATGCTGGCATGCGGCTCCGAAACCGGAAGGTCCGAACCGATGGCGGCCGCCATCGGCTCCTCTATCAGCTGCACCTCGCGGGCTCCGGCCTGTTCGGCTGATTCCTGCACGGCGCGCTTTTCGACTTCAGTTATGCCTGACGGGATGCCTATTACTATTCTGGGGTGCAGCAGGCTGCGCCTGTTGTGCACCTTGCGGATAAAATACTTTATAAGTTCCTGGGTAAGTTCAAAATCGGCGATAACGCCGTTCCTTAAAGGGCGGACGGCTACTATATTCGACGGCGTGCGGCCCAGCATCAGCTTGGCTTCAGCGCCGACCGCCAGGACTTTCCGCCTGTTCCTGTCTATTGCCACAACGGAAGGCTCCCGCAGCACGATCCCCTTGCCTTTAACGTAGACAAGGGTATTCGCGGTGCCGAGATCTATGCCTATGTCGTTGGAGAACAGGCTGAAAAAGTAGTCGAACATTCCCATTTATTTTTATTAAACAAGCTTCACCAGCGCGGCTTCGGCGGCGTCGCCGCGGCGGGCTGCCAGCTTAAGTATGCGGGTAAAGCCTCCGGGCCGCTCTTTATAGCGCGGCGCGAGCACATCGAACACCTTGTGGTATACTGCCTTGTCTTTAATGACGCGGCGCACTTCCACGTAGCGGCTGTTCTTGGCATCGGCTATCACGCGTTCCACCACGCGGCGGAGTTCTTTAGCCTTCGGAAGGGTGGTCTGAACCTTCTCGTGCAGCAGCAGGCTAGTAGCCATGTTGGAGAACATCGCCCGCCGGTGAGATCCGGTCTTAGAAAGTTTTCTGGCGCCCAGGTTGTTTATCATAAGGGTTCCTTAAACGTAGATTTAGTCTATCTTCATTCCGAGATCAAGGCCCATTTCCTGCAGCTTTTCCTTGATTTCATCGAGGGACTTCTGTCCGAAATTCTTCACAGCCAGCAGGTCGTCCTCGGACTTGCGGACCAGCTCGCCGATTGTGCGGATACCGGCCACCTTCAGGCAGTTGGACGCGCGGGAGGACAGTTCTATCATTTCAACGCCCTGGTCCAGTTTGCCCGAGAGCTCGCCGCCGGCTTCCTTCTTGGACTCCTCGGCAAGCGCGGGTTCCTTCGCCGACTCTTCGGCCGGGAGGAACGGCATAATGGAGCACCGGAGCAGCGCCGCGGTGTTGCTTACGGCGTCGGACGGGGTTACTGTCCCGTCGGTCCAGACCTCGAGCACGAGTTTGTCGTAGTCGGTGCGCTGGCCCACGCGGGCGTTCTCAACCGTGTAATGCACTTTCTGAATAGGGGAGAAAATAGCGTCCATCGGAATGAACTCCATCGGGAGGTTCATAAGGGAGCGGATCTCGTCGGAAGTCCGGTAGCCGGAACCGCGGGCGATCTCGAGTTCGGCTTCGAACTCGGCGCCGGATTCCACGTGGGCTATGACGAGGTCCTTGTTGATGACCTCGACGTTGGAGTTCTCGCGTATATCGGAAGCTTTCACTTCCTTCTTTCCCTTAACGGAGATGAGCACCGTCTCGGGCCCGTCGCCTTTAAGGCGCACGCGCAGCCGTTTAAGGTTGAGCACGATATTAACGACGTCTTCCTGCACGCCGTTAACGGCGGCATATTCGTGCCTGGCGCCCTTGATGCGCACGGCCACCACAGCCGCGCCCTCGAGGCTGGAGAGAAGTATGCGCCGCAGAGAATTACCGATGGTGTGGCCGTAACCCTTTTCATAGGGCTCGGCGGTGAACTTCGCGTAATTCTCGGTCTTTGACTTATCCTCGACGCTGAGAGCCTCGGGGATAATGAGTTGTTTTGAGAAAGTGGACATTAGTTAAGAACCTCGCTTACTTGGAATAGTATTCAACAATGAGCTGCTCGTCCACGGAGATGCTTGACTCCGCGCGGTCAGGCCAGCGAACGAGCTTGCCTTTCTTGGAACCCGCGTCCCACGACAGGAAGCTGGGGCGCTGCGTAGTTTTTTCTGCATGCTCCAGACCCTGCTTTACAAGCAATGTCTCCGCTGTTTTTGTGTCGATAGTCACTTCGTCGCCCGGCTTGAGCATGGCGGAAGCAATATCCAGACAGCGGCCGTTAACCTTTATGTGGCCGTGGTTGACAAGCTGGCGGGCCGCTTTGAGCGACACCGCGAAACCCAGACGGCGCACTACGTTGTCGAGCCGCACCTCGAGGAAACGAAGCAGGGCCGCTCCGGTCTGCCCCTTCTGCTTGGAGGCCTTGGTGAAAAAACGCTTGAACTGGGTCTCGGTCACCTGGGCGGAAAGGCGGGCTATCTGCTTCTCGCGCAGATGTTTGCCGTAATCGGACATCTTGTTCGGCCGCTTTCCGGCAGAGAAACGCTTGTCTTTTTCGGCTTTCTGAGCGCGGTCCACAAGGCAGTTCGTATGGCACTTAGTGCCTTTGAGGAACATCTTCTGGCTCACTTTTACGCATTTTTTGCAGCTGGGTCCGGTATATCTCGACATTAAAAGTCTCCTTGTTATTTCAGAGGATTGGAAGGCCGGAGGATTAGGGGATTAGCAATAAGGAATTCTTTAATTCCTTCGCCGTCCAGTCTTCCGGTCTCCTGTCCCTCTAGTCCTCTAAGTTATACTCTGCGCGCCTTGGGCGGCCTGCAGCCGTTGTGCGGGATGGGGGTGATGTCCTTAATGGATACCACATGTATCCCGCTCTGGGCCACCGCGCGGATGGCGGTCTCGCGGCCCGGCCCGGGGCCGTTCACAAAAACCATGGCCTGTCTCACGCCGTAATCCCCGGCCTTGGCCGCAGCTTTGGCCGCGGTGATCTGCGCCGCGAAAGGAGTGCCTTTCTTGGTCCCGCGGAAACCGTTGCCGCCCGAAGTGGCCCAGGAAATAACGCCGCCCTTCTCGTCGGTAAAGGTCACCATTGTGTTATTGAATGAGCAGTTAATATATACGCGGGCGAACGCCACCGTGCGGTAGCGGCGCCTGGCCTGCACTTTCTGCTCGGGCTTCTTTGCCCCATTCTGCTGTTTTTTAGTTTCGTCTGCCATTAAATCATCCTCCGTGTTTTTTCCCTCCGTCTTGCGAAGGGACTGACCGCCTGGTACTGCCGGCTGCCGCCCTGGTTAGGCCTTCACAGCCTTGCCGCCTGCTCCGACTGTTCTTCTTCTGCCGCGGCGGGTACGCGCGTTAGTGCGCGTGCGCTGGCCGCGAGTGGGCAGGTTTCTGCGGTGTCTGTAGCCGCGGTAGCTGTTTATTTCCACATAGCGCTTGAGGTTGGCGGTAATTTCCCTGCGGAGTTCGCCCTCAACCATGAACTCTTTTGAAATAAAAGTGTTGAGCAGACCAACCTGGTCCTCGGTCATATCTTTTACCCTGAGGTCAGGGTCGATCTGATTTTTAAGGCCCTCAAGTATTTTCTTTGCCATCGGGCGTCCTATCCCGAAAACATAAGAAAGGGCTATGCTGATTTTTTTGTCTCTGGGTAAATCTATGCCTGCTATGCGTGCCATACTTTCTCCTATTTAGCTGCTTTAATCGGAAATTAGTAAAAGGTAATTTCCGGCATCCGGAGCTTCCGTTTACCGGAAACCTTTTACTGTTTTAACCCTGGCGCTGCTTGTGACGGGGGTCGGTGCAGATTACGCGCACCACGCCCTTGCGCTTTACAACCATGCATTTTACACAAATTTTCTTAACACTCGCTCTTACTTTCATTAGAAGTACCTCTTGACCGGCGGAGGCCGGATTATTTTTCCCTGTAAACTATACGGCCCTTGCTTAAATCGTAGGGCGAAAGCTCCATTTTCACTTTATCCCCGGGCAGGATCTTTATGTGATGTATCCGCATCTTGCCGGAAATAATCCCGAGTATTGTCTTGCCGGGTGCTATCTCAACTTTAAAAGTAGCGTTAGGGAGGGACTCTTTTACAATACCCTCAATCTCTATTTTTTCACTGTTTTCTGACATATTTATATATTATACAAAATATCGGCCTCATCCGTTACCCGTGAGCGCTTAGAATGTCGCAGCCTTCGTCGGTCACCGCCACAGTATGCTCGTAGTGGGCCGCCAGGCTTCCGTCCGCTGAAACCGCCGTCCAGCCGTCGTTCTTAACTATCACCTCGGCGTTTCCGAGACAGAGCATAGGCTCTATAGCCAGCGTCATGCCTGTCTTGAGAACCGGCCCGGAACCGGCCTTGCCGAAATTCGGGATCGAAGGTTCCTCATGAAGGTGCCTGCCGATACCGTGGCCGGTAAACTCCTTTACCACGGACATCCCGTTCTGCAGCGCGTATTTTTCTACGGCGTGAGAAACATCGCCAAGCCGCGCACCTGCCTTTACTTTAGAGAGCGCCATTTCCAGCGACTTGCTGGTCACATCCATCAGCCGCCTCGCCGCGCCGGAAATCCGCCCGGCCGCTACGGTAACCGCGGCGTCGCCGAAAAAGCCTTCGCGGACCGCGCCCATATCCAGACTGACTATGTCGCCGTCCTGTATCACCCTTTTAGGGCTCGGTATACCGTGAACGATCTCGTCGTTTATTGAAACGCAGAGCGTGGCGGGGTAACCGCGGTAGCCGAGAAAAGCGGGAACTGCCCCGAGTTCTCTTACCCGCTGCTCGGCAAAGCTATCGAGTTCAGCCGTTGAAACTCCGGGCTTCACCCGGGGCTTAAGCTCCAGCAGAACCTGCGCCACAACCCTTGAGGCTTTGCGCATGCTTTCTATTTCAAGCGAAGATTTTATCTCTATCACGGCTTATTGTTTAAAAGAGCGGCTATTTTCTCCGCAACCTCTTCAGGAGGAGGCCCGCCGTCTGCCTCGTAAAAGTTTCCGTTGGCCCGGTAATAAGCCAGCAGGGGCTCCGTCTGGAACTTGTAAACCTGTATCCGCTTGGCTATAACCTCAGGCTTGTCATCCCCGCGTATCATCAGCGTCTTACCGCAAGCGTCGCAAATATTTTCTTTGGCTGGCGGACTGGAGAAAGTGCTGTATATCCTGCCGCAACCGGTACAGTTGCGCCGCGTGCTCAGGCGCTTTATAACTTCCTCTTCCTTAACATTTATAAGGATCACGGCGTCTATAGTCTGTCCGCGGCCGGAAAACCAGCTGTCCAGGCCTTCCGCCTGCTCTACCGTCCGCGGAAATCCGTCAAAAAGAAGGCCTCTCGTTTCAGTGCTCAGGCGCTCTTTAACAAGCGCTAGGACCAGTTTATCCGGCACCAGGCGCCCCGTAGAGATATAGCCGTCCGCCTCCAGCCCCAGCGGGCTTTTTTTGGCTATTTCGGCGCGCAAAATATCACCGGTTGAAACATGGAACATGTCCAGTTTCCTGGAAAGAACTTTAGCCTGTGTTCCCTTCCCGGAACCAGGGTACCCCAAGATAATGATATTCATGGTCTTTCAGTTGAGCGCTAACTACCGGTTCGTTCACTGAATAAGCCGATCCCGCACCGCCGGATCAGCTTCCTACGTTAAACCAGCGGCCTTTTATTTTGGAATTCTTGTTGAACCCCTCATAATTCCGCATCACAAGATGGGCCTCTGTCTGCGCTATAGTGTCCAGTGCTACGCCGACGACTATCAGCAGCGAGGTTCCGCCGAAATAGAAAGGCACGTTGAACTTGGCCCGAAGATAATCGGGAAGCACCGCGATCAGGGAGACGAACAGGGCGCCGCCCAGGGTTATACGGTTCATTACCCACTCTATGTGCGTAGCGGTCGGCTCTCCCGGACGTATGCCGGGAATGAAACCGCCCCACTTTTTCATATTGTCAGCAAGGTCCTTCGGGTTTATGCTGACGGAGTTGTAGAAGTAGCAGAAGAAGATAATGAGGGCCACATAGAACAACTGGTAAATAACGCTTGAGTGGCTCATCAGGGACATCAGCTTCTGCGCCCAGGGCGCGTTAGGGTTGAAAGATCCTATGGTATAAGGGACGCTGAGCAGCGAGACCGCGAAGATTACAGCGATAACGCCGGACTGGTCCACTTTAAGGGGCAGGAAGGTGGAAGCGCCGCCGTACATCTTGCGGCCCACCATGCGCTGCGCGTACTGCACCGGGATCTTCCGCTGGGCAGTCTCAACCCAGATGACGAAGCCGGTAATACTTACCACCGCGGCAAGTATAAGTATTGCGGAGATAATGCTTATTTCGTCTATCTGGACGAGCTGCATCATGTTCATTACCGCCGAGGGCAGACCCACGACGATACCCGCGAAAATGATAAGCGAGATGCCGTTGCCTATGCCGCGCTCCGTTATCTGCTCGCCCAGCCACATCACGAAGATGGTTCCGGTGACCAGGGTAAGCACGGTCACGAAATAAAACATGAAGTTCGGGTTGCTGACAATCTGGGGGCCATTGCCGCCAGCGCCCATCTTGGTCATCGCTATGGTGAGGCCCAGGGACTGGAAAGCCGCCAGGAAAAGCGTGAACCACCGGGTAAACTGCACTATCTTCTTGCGGCCGCTTTCGCCTTCTTTCTGGAGACGGTCAAGCATCGGGAAGATATGCGCGCCCTGCACCAGGCTCATGATGATGGAGGCGTTGATGTAAGGCATCACGCCCATCGAGAAGATAGAAAACCTGCTCAGCGCGCCGCCTGAAAAGATATCCAGGAAGCCGAGCAGCGAGCCCTTCTGTGATTCGAAGATGGCCTGGAGCGCCGCAGTGTTGATCCCGGGTATCGGGATGGAGGCGCCCAGCCGATAAACAGCCAGCGCCCCGAGAACGAAGAATATCCGTTTCTTAAGATCCTCTATCTTAAAAATGTCGGCTATTTGTTGCATTATTTCTTATCCGATTTCGTTTTCTTTTTAGCGGCGTGCTGGGCGTCAACTACAGCCTGCCTGGCCGCCTTTGCGCCTACCAGCAGGGTAATCTTCCCGCCGGCCTTGGTTATCTTTTCAGCCGCGCCTTTGGAAAAAGAATGGGCGGTTACATTGAGCGCCTTAGTAACTTCGCCGTTGCCAAGGACCTTTACAAGCGCGTCGTGCTTGATCAGCCTGCGCTTAAGCATGTCGGCCGGAGTGACCGAGGCGCCCGCGGCGAAATTCTTTTCGAGCGAGGAAAGGTTCACCCACTCGTACACCTGGCGGAACTGGGCGTTGCTGAAACCGCTCTTGGGGATGCGGCGGAGCAGCGGTGTCTGGCCGCCTTCGAAACCGTTGGGCTTGGTGCCGCCGGAAGTGGAGCCCTGCCCCTTCTGTCCTCGGGTAGAGGTCTGTCCGTGGCCCGAGCCCGGCCCGGTGCCAAGACGTTTGCGCTTGTGTACTGAGCCCGGCTTAGCCTTGAGATTGTGCAGTCCTACCATAGTTTTTCTCCTGTGTATCCTAGAATCGTTATTTGCGGCCCTGGTGCTTATTCTTTGCCCCGGAGCTTCATTACTTCTTCTTTGCTCTTGAGGCGCTTGAGCGCGTCAACGGTAGCATAGACCGTATTGAAAGCGTTGCGGGAGCCGAGGTTCTTGGTAAGAACGTTCCTGACGCCGGCAGCTTCAAGCACGGCGCGTATGCCGCCTCCGGCTATAAGACCGGTTCCGCCCACGGCGGGCTTCATCCAGACCTTGCCTGCGCCGAACCTGCCTTCGATTTCATGCGGGATGGTGAATGAGACCAGGGGAAACTGGAACATTTCCTTGCGGGCTCCGGCGGTACCTTTCAGTATGGCGCCCTGAACCTCGTTTGACTTGCCGAGGCCGACCCCTACTTTGCCGTTGCTGTCTCCGACAACCACGAGGGCGTTGAAGGAAAAGCGCTTGCCGCCCTTCACAACCTTGGTGACGCGGTTTATAACCACGGTGACTACTTTTTCCTCTACCGCGTTGGTGAGGTCGAGTTCCATGGCTTCGCCGGGGGTCTTGCCCTGGGCGTTAAGTTCTTTGCTGGTCTTAAGTTGTTTCTGGTTTCTGAGCATTTTTAACTTCTCCCTTAGAATTTCAATCCGGCTTCGCGCGCTGCGTCCGCCAGGGCCTTAATGCGGCCGTGATAAATACTGCCGCCGCGATCAAAACAGACTTCGGTTACGCCTTTGGCAATGGCGCGCTTGGCCAGAAGAGCCCCCACCCCTTTGGCGGTGTCTATGCTCTTACCGGACTTGAACTTGCCTTTAAGTTCCTTCTCCAGGCTGGAGGCGGCCACGAGCGTCACGGCCTTCTTGTCGTCGACGACCTGGGCATATATATATTTAGTGCCCCGGTACACGCTCAGTCTGGGCCTGTTAATACCGTTGCTAAACAGGTTGTTCCTTGAGCGGATTTTGCGGAATTCATAGCGTTCTTGTTTGCTTATCATAATCGTTCCTGCCTTTTGCTGAAGTGTGCTTAGTACCCCGGGTTATTTCTTGGCCGCGCCTGCGCTCGCGCCTGCCGCTGTCTTGCCGGCCTTGCGGATGATG
The DNA here is from genome assembly GCA_001871115.1 of Elusimicrobia bacterium CG1_02_56_21. Classification (GTDB taxonomy): domain Bacteria; phylum Elusimicrobiota; class Elusimicrobia; order Elusimicrobiales; family UBA9959; genus UBA9959. The sequence continues at coordinate 22,435 of MNUR01000046.1, forward strand.
TGCTCGCCCTGGTACTTGATGCCGGTTCCTTTATAGGGTTCCGGGGGTTTAATGCGCTTGATCTGGGCCGCAAGGTTGCCTACGGCTTCCCTGTCTATGCCCTTTATAGTAAGGATGACCTGCTTGGGATCAAAAGACATCTTGATGCCCTGCGGGATGTCCAGTATCACGGGATGCGAGAAGCCCAGCTGCATAGTGATGCGGTTGCCTTCCACGGCGCCCTTAAAACCGACGCCGGCGATCTCGAGTACTTTTTCAAATTCTTTGCTGACCCCGCAGACTATGTTATTGACGCGGGCCCTGGCGGTGCCGAAGAGCGCGGCCTTGCCTTCCGCGCCCGGGGCTATGCTGATATTGATATTGGCGTCCTTGACCTCTGCATTGATGCCGTCGGGCAGGGAATAAGCCATCTTTCCAAGCGGCCCCTCTACGAGGACCTTCCTGTTTTCCACTCTCGCTTTAACCTTTTCGGGAAGCGCTACCGGTCTTTTTCCAATTCTGCTCATAGTGTTTACCTCTTTCTTAAATCAGTCCGTGATTCTCGATTTTCGATTCTTCTTACCACACCTGGCAGAGAACTTCGCCGCCGAGTTTCTGCTTCTTGGCTTCCGCGTCCGTAAGCAGGCCCTTGGAAGTTGAAACTATGGTCACGCCGAAAGCGGCGCGCACATGGGGCATTTCATTATGGGCCCGGTAAATGCGCAGGCCGGGCTTGGAGACGCGGCGGATGCCGTTTATGACGGGCTGTTTATCGATAGTGTACTTCAGCGTGATGCGTATCACGCCGCGCCTGTCGATGGTCTTGTCCAGCTTGGGGTCAAGAACCTTGAAATTGGAGACAAAGCCCTCTTCTTTAAGGACTTTTACAAGCCCTGCCTTGATGCCAGAGAAGGGAACGTCCACTCGCTCTTTCTTCTTAACCGTGGCGTTCTTTATTGAACACAGCATATTTGCTATAGGATCCATTTTTTCACCTCGTAATCTGAAAACTCTTAATATAAGCCCAGGGTCTCAGCCCGTTTCCGCGGCCGACATCCGGTGACTTTTAAATTCTTTTACCAGCTCGACTTTCTGAGGCCGGGTATCAGGCCATCGTGCGCCATCTTCCTCAGGCAGATCCTGCAGAGACCGAAGTCCCGGTAGTAACCGCGCGGCCTGCCGCAGATCTGGCAGCGGTTGCGGAAGCGCGTAGAGAACTTCTGGGGTTTGCGCATCTTCGCCATCCAAGCATATGTAGCCATTTCTTTCTTTCTCCTGTTATTAATCTGTAACTATGCTGTATTGACACTGTCTTGTGTCGCTACGCTCCGCCCCTGCTATTAACCTAAAACCGCCGGCTGCAACTCTTCTACGCCGGGGCGTCTTAGAGTTTGGGGTTTGCTTTCTTCTCTTCCGGTTTCTTAAAAGGCATGCCCATATATTCAAGCAGGGCCTTACCCTTTTTATTGTCGCCGGCGGTGGTGACGAAAGTTATATTCATGCCGCGCGGTTTAGGGGACTTTTCCATATCCACTTCGGGGAAAATATGGTGCTCTTTCAGACCGATGTTAAGGTTGCCCCTGCCGTCAAAGAACCTGGGGTCAACGCCCTGGAAGTCGCGTATACGCGGCACCGACAGGGAAACAAAGCGGTCAAAGAACTCGTACATCCGCGTCCCGCGCAGCGTCACGCGCACCGCTATGGGCATCCCCTCGCGAAGTTTGAAGTTAGAGATGGATTTTTTAGCGCGGCGCACCTGGGGGGCCTGACCGGAGATCAATGTCAGGTCTTCCCTGGCCAGGTCCAGCGCCTGTATGTTTTCCTTGGCCTCGCTGACGCCTATGTTGATGACGATCTTCGTCATCCTGGGCGCGGCCATCGGGGAAGTAAGCTCGAAGTCTTTCATGAGGGCCGGGCGTACAGTCTTAAGGTACAGGTCGTTCATGCGGACTTTATAGCCTTTAGGGAGAGGAGACACGGGCCCTTTAGGAGCCTCGGTCATGCGAACCTTCTGGTTCTTCTCCTGCTTCCGGGTCTTATGCTGCTCTTTTGAATTTGCTTTGGGAGTTTCCTTCGCCATTTAAATTACCTCTTTAGATTATCGCTTCGCCGCATTTCTTGCAGGCGCGCAGTTTCTCTCCGCCCTGTATGGAAATTTTCACGCGGGCCGGCTTGTCGCACTTGGGGCAGACCAGCTGCACGTTTGAGATGCTCATGGCCGCTTCCACCTTGTGGATGCCGCCCGGCTTTTCTTTGGTGGTCTTTTTGTGCTTTGAGACGATGTTTATCCCGGTCACAACCACCTTTCCCACGCTGGCCTGGACTTCGCGCACTTCGCCTTTCTTGCCTTTGTCCTTGCCGGCTATAACTATTACCGTATCTTTTTTCTTAAGTTTAAGCATATTTTCCACCTTATTAGGCCTATGGCCATGTCGTATCAAGCGCTATGCGCTTGAGACGGCTAAATTACTTCCGGGGCGAGCGAAACTATTTTAAGGTAGTTTCTGCCGCGCAGCTCTCTGGCTACCGGTCCGAAGACGCGGGTGCCTTTGGGGTCGCCGTTCTCGTCTATCAGACAAACAGCGTTATCGTCAAACCGTATGTAGGAACCGTCGGCGCGGCGGACTTCCTTCCTGACGCGGACTACTACCGCTTTCACAACTTCGCCTTTTTTAACCGCCGTATGAGGAGTGGCATCCTTAACCGAGCAGACTACAGTGTCGCCCAGGTAGGCGTAGCGGCGGTAACTGCCGCCCATGACGTGAAAGCACATAAGTTTGCGGGCGCCGGAATTGTCGGCCACATTAAGAATCGTTCTCAGCTGTATCATTATCTTTCTCCGTGTCTAGACTGTATCCGAGCCGCGACCGCGCTATGCGCGGGACGGCCGGGTGGGAACTATTTAGCCGCTTTCTCTACTATGCGGCTGATCCTCCAGCGCTTGAGCGCCGAGAGAGGGCGGGTGTTGACTATCTCAACGAGATCGCCGCTCTTTGATTCGTTAGCCTCGTCATGCGCGTAAAATCTGCGGTGGCGGCGCATGGTCTTGTTGTAGAAGGCGTGCTTGATGACATGGTCAACGCTGACAACGCGGGTCTTTTCCATCTTATCGGACACGACCAGTCCGCGTAAAACTTTCCTGTTGGCTCTGGTTTCTGTTTTTTCGTTCATTTTTTAACCTCTGCGGCGGTCTTCGTCTTCGCGAGCTCGCGCTGCTTGAGCCAGGTGTTTATCATGGCTATTTTGCGGCGGGCGGTGCGGAGTACCAGCGGGTTCTCAATAGGCGCGGTAGTGCGCTTGAATTTAAGCTGGAAAATCTGCTTCTTGAGATCGGCGGCCTGCGCCATCATTTCGGCGTCGCCCATGTTCTTCAAGGTTTCCTTGTCTTTTCTTTTCATATTGCTGCTCCTTCTAAATCTCGTCGCGGCTGATAAACTGGGTCTTTACCGGCAGTTTGTGCCCTGCGCGGGTAAAGGCTTCTTTGGCGGTCGCAAGGTCAAGACCTTCGACTTCAAAAAGGATCCTGCCCGGCCTGACCACGGCTACCCAATATTCCGGCGCGCCCTTACCCTTACCCATGCGGGTTTCAGCAGGGTGCTTGGTGATGGCTTTATCCGGGAATATCCTTATCCAGATCTTGCCTTTCTTGCGAAGGTAGCGCACGATGCATACGCGGCAGGCCTCTATCTGGCGCGCCGTTATCCAGCGCGGCTCAAGGGTCTTCAGGCCGTATTCACCGAAAGCGAGCGTGAAGCCGCTCTTCGCCATGCCCTTAATACGCTGGGCTGTATGCGTTTTGCGGTGTTTTACTCTCTTAGGCATTAACATAGTTCTTGCTCCTTAAAAAAACTCTTAAGCGCCGGGGTTTGCGTCCCTGCGGGCCTGCGCCGACTCGTCCATGACCGGGATTTCGGTAGGGTTCTCGGCTTCCATCTTAATGAGCTGCTCGCGCAGTTCGCGGGGGGTCTTCGCAAAGAACAGTTTCTTGAAGATCCAGACCTTGATGCCGATCTTGCCCATGCTGGTATTGGCTTCGGTCAGGCCGTAATCGATATCGGCTGAGATGGTCTGCAGCGGCACGCGGCCTTTGCGGAACCACTCGCGGCGGGCGATCTCGGCGCCGCCGAGGCGGCCTGAAGCCATAACCTTTATACCAAGCGCCCCGGAGCCCATCGTGCGCTCCATCGCGCGCTTTATGGCGCGCTTGAAGGAGATGCGCTTTTCGAGCTGCTGCGCCACCGACTGGCCGACCAGGCGGGGGTCAAGCTCGGGGACCTTTATCTCCGAGACATTGAGGTAAACTTTGCGGCGGGTGAGGCGCTCTATATCTTTCTTAAGATTCTCTATGTCGGCGCCCTTGCGGCCTATAACCACTCCCGGACGGGCGGTGTGTATAGTAACCTTCAGGTAGGCGCCGGCGCGTTCGATGTCCACCCAGCTGACGGAGGCCATAGCGAACCTTTCGGTTACCATAAGCCTTATTTCGAAATCTTCACGGATCAGTTCCGGCATCTTCTTGGGAGAGAACCAGCGGGACTGCCAGTCCTGGATGTAGCCGAGCCTTAAGCCCCTGGGATGTATTTTTTGACCCATATTATTTCTGCTCCTTCGTATCAGAAACCACAACGTTTATGTGGCACATTTTGCGTTTAAACGGCATCGCGCGGCCCTGGGGGCCGGGCTGCACACGCTTAAGCATCTTCATCGGGCCCTGGTCGGAACTCGCGGACTTCACCCAGATCGCTTTAAGATCGAGCTTGCGGCCGAGTTTCACGGACAGGTTGGCGCCGGCTGACCGGATAGCCTTGTCCACTATATCGGTAGCGATCCTGGGAAGGCTTTCCAGTATATAGTGGGCCTCATAAAGGGATTTGCCCCTTACCGCGTCTAGCAGCTGGGCAACCTTGCGGCGGCCGAAGCGCTGGTACCTGAGATGACATTTAGCTTCCATAAATTTCTCCGTTCCGTTTTATCTGTGGGGAGCCGCGGTTTCTTTATAAGGAACCGGGCTCCGGATTGCTATTAGGTAAGCGCTGTCGCTTCCTTGGTATGGGAAGAGCCGTGGCCCTTGAACAGCCTGGGGAAAGAGAACTCGCCCAGCTTATGTCCTACCATGCGCTCGGTCACATAAACAGGCAGGAACTTGCGGCCGTTATGAACCATAAGCGTCTGCCCTACGAATTCAGGGGTGATGGTGCAGGCGCGGGCCCAGGTCTTGATCTGGCGCTTGTCGCCGGACTGCACGGCGGCCTGTACCTTGGCCAGAAGTTTCTGGTCTACAAAAGGGCCTTTTTTAGAAGATCTGCTCATTATATTCCTCCGTTAAGCGTTCTTAGCCTTGCGCCTGTCAGCAACTATCATCCAGCCCCATATTTTTGATTTGGTCCTGGTCTTGAAGCCCTTGGAGGGCTGGTTCCACGGCGAGCGGGGCACATTATTACCCTTGGAACGGCCGCGGCCACCGCCGAGCGGATGGTCGCAGGCGTTCATAGCTCCGCCGCGCACGGTGGGCTTTACGCCGATATGGCGCCGGCGCCCGGCCTTGCCGAGGCTGATCGTGTTGTGCTCTATGTTTCCTACCTGGCCGATAGTGGCGAGACAGGCCTTGAGCACTTTGCGGATTTCGCCGGAGGGCATCTTAACAAGGGCGTAATCGCCCTCTTTGGCCATAAGCTGCGCCTGGGTTCCGGCGGCGCGTACGAACTGCGCGCCTTTACCCGGGAGCATCTCGATGGCGTGTATAAAGGTACCGTCGGGGATATTGGTCATCGGGAGAGCGTTGCCGAGGCGGATTTCAGCCTTGGGACCGCTCATCACGGAGGCGCCTACCGCCAGCCCGAGAGGGGCCGGAATGTAACGCTTGTCGCCGTCCGCGTAAAACAGCAGGGCTATACGGGCGTTCCTGTTAGGATCGTATTCGATAGCCGCTACGCGGGCGGGAACTCCGTACTTCTCGCGTTTGAAATCCATGTCGCGGTAACGCCGGCGATGTCCGCCGCCGTGGTGCCGGACCATGATCATGCCGGTGTTATTGCGGCCGCCGTGCTTGCGAAGGCCCTTTACCAGCTTTTTTTCGGGCTCGGTTTTGGTGATCTCCGAGAAGTCGGCTATCTGGAGGGTGCGCCTCGAGGGGGTGTATGGTCTGTATGATTTAATTGGCATATCTTTCCTATTTTCCGCCTTATTTCGGCAGATCGGTCATATCAATTTTCTGCCCGGCTTTAACGGTCACTATCGCTTTTTTCCAGTCCGGGCGGTAACCTTCGTAGCGGCCCACTTTGTGCAGTTTGCCGGGGAAGTTAGCGGTGCGGACCGCGGTGACCTTAACCTTGAAAAGGGTCTCTATGGCCTTCTTGATCTCACTCTTGTTAGACTTGGAATTGACCTTGAAGGTATAGCGGTTCTGAGTATCTTTAATGGTCATACTCTTTTCGCTGAGTATAGGGGAAACGAGAACTTCTGTATAGTTCATTTTACCTCCTTGATATTGTCGGTGAGGACTTTGAGGCCGGCGGTGGTGAAAACAAGCCTTTCGTTGCGCATAGCTTCGTAGGCGTTAAGATTGCTGGCGAGACACCAGCCGAATTCGGCTCTGTTCCTGGCCGCTATCCTGAAATTGCTGTCCATCTTGTCCGTCACAAAAAGCACGCTCTTCGCGTTAAGGCCTTTGTTCAGGGCGTTCAGGGAGCTGGTCTTGGGAGCCTCGAGAGCGAGGTTCTCCATCACCAGCACGGCGCCGTCGGCTGCACGGGCTGAGAGGGCTTCTATCAGGGCCTGGCGCAGTTTCTGTATGGGCAGGTACTGGCGGAAAGAACGGGGCTTGGGCCCGAACACCACGCCGCCTTTGCGCCATATAGGAGAGCGGTTTGAACCCACGCGGGCGCGGCCGGTACCCTTCTGTTTCCACGGCTTTTTGCCGCCGCCGGAAACTTCTGCGCGGGTCTTGGTGGAAGCGGTTCCGCGGTGCTTGTTAGCCAGATAATGCTTCATTACTTCATGTATGAAGTAGGGATCGGGCTTAACAGAGAAAATAACTTCAGGCAGTTCGAATTTGCCGATTTCCTTGCCTTTGAGGTCTAAAAGTTTTGTTTCCATATTTTTTCCTTGCGAGGGCCTCCCTTTACTTCTTGGCTCCCGGCTTCTTTGCCGCGCCTTTTATGGCGTCTTTCTTGGACTTGGCCTTAAGGTTCACCGCGGCCGCCACCGAGACTTTCTTGTTGGTGAGGGTGATGTAAACCATGCTGCCGGTTGCGCCGGGAATACCGCTGTTCACGAGTATCATATTCTCTTCGGGGATGATCTTCACTATTTTCACTTTCTGCACGGAAACCGTATCAACGCCCATGTGTCCGGCCATGCGCTGCCCGGGGAGCACGCGCCCGAGCGAGCGGCGGGAACCCAGAGAACCGGGCGCCCTTTCCCTGTCGGAGGCGCCGTGCGAAGCGCCGCCGCCTGCGAAGCCGTGGCGCTTCATGCCGCCGGCAAAACCTTTACCCTTGCTGACGGCCTGGACGTCCACATATTCGCCCTCGGCAAAGCGCTCGATGCTGGCGGTCTGGCCGGGGGCGGCTCCCGCCAGGTCTGACACGCGGAATTCTTTAAGGTGCTTAATAGGTTTCAGATTAAGCTTTTTGGCAAGGCCCATTTCGGCTTTGTTGGCGCGGTGCTCAACCTTGTGTCCCAGCCCAAGGCAGACGGCCTGGTAGCCGTCTTTTTCAATGGTGCGGGTATAAACCACGCGGCACGGTCCGGTTTTCACGACCGTTACGGCGTGAAGGGAACCTGCGGCGTCGAAGACCTGGGTCATGCCCAGTTTCTGGCCGATGAGAAATTTATGGGACACGGGCAGAACCTGTACTTCGGGTTTTGCCTCAGGCGCCGTCTTTTCTTTATTTTCTTCTGTCATGTCAGTCCGCTCCTTGGCTGTCGCTTGATCGCTTGGTCGTTTCAGCGGATACTCCGCTGCCGCGCTCCGTTTTGCTCCGCTCGACGAGAAACGCCCGGTTTTAATACCGGGTCCCCGCGGTCGCGAAATAAAACGAACAAACCGCGCCGGAACATTACAGCTTCCGGTTTTTTTAAAAACAATATTTTAAGTTTCTATGATTAAGCCCGCAGGTGGAGGGAATCAAGGCCGCTCCATCTATAGGGCCGCTGCCCGTATTCCGTAGAACGCGACAGCGTGATAAAAACTGCTTTTTCAAAGAAACCGCGGCGTTGCCGCAGTTAACATCAAAATTATTATAACAAAAGAGCCCGGGCATGTAAAGCGGTATTTTAAACCGGTCTCGCGAAGGCCGGCACATGGCCATCCGGGTCCAGGCTGTAAGCCGCTCTGTCCCCCCAGCCCCTTGTCTCCAGGGGACTGAGTTCCCTGGCGCCTGCGGCCAGGGCCCGGGCATGATACAGCGCCGGGTCGGGCACGGTCAGATAAAGCTCCGCCCTGGGGATGCCGCCGCCTTTTTCCGGATCGGGCAGGTCCGGAAGAAGTCTTTTAATACCTTTCTCCGGCATAAGCCCGAGCGCGCAGCCGGAAGAAAGAGGGAACCGGGTCATACCCGGAACGTCCAACTCCGGCGCTATCCCGAGGGTTATAGCGTAAAATTCCCTGCTTTTTGACTGGTCCTTCACATACAGGATGAGATTAGTATTCATATAGCTGACTATATGTATTATACAAATCAGAAACTTCTCCGCATAGAAATAAAAACTGCCGGGCGGTTCTCAGGCGGGCCGGCTTAGCCAGGAGCCTGTCCGACATAGGCAATTTCGCCTGCAATTGCGCTTTTGTCCTGCGCCTTCGCACCGCTCAACTCACAATTTCCGTCGAGGGTGCTCGTCTCGCGGCGCTTCAGCTCGGCTCCAAAACAGACAATTTCTTCATGAAAGCCTTATGCCGGACAGGCTCCTAGAGTTTTATCCGCAGCCCGTCCCAGGCCGCAAAACATTCCGTTTTTACCCCATCCCGCACAAGCAGCTCCCGGCAGTATTTAATATTGGCGTCCATCATATCGTCAGTATGGCTCGGATCGTGGTGGAAGATAGCCATGCGCGATACCCCGGAGGCTCCCGCGAACTTCACGGCATCGTCGTAGGTCCCATGCCCCCACCCTTTCCGGGAGGCATATTCCTGCTCGGTATACTGGGCCTCCATGATCAGGAGGTCGCTGCCCCTGGCGAAATTTACTATCGCGGCGTCCTGGCGGCGAGCCATTTCGCTGTCTCCGCCCAATTTGGCGAAACCTTCATGGTCGCTTATATAAGTTATTACCTTTCCCTGGGCCTCTACCCGGAAGCCTATGCAGACCCCCGGATGATTCAGGTGCTGAAAGCTTACCTTTGCCGCTCCTATATCCACCGGCCCCTCCAGTTCGACGAAGCTCAGCTTGCTGGCCAGGTTGGAGAGCGGCACGGGGAAATAATCCAGAGCCATAGAATCGCTGAAGATCCGGTGCAGGCTGCTGCGGGCCCCGCGCACGCTGTAAACGGTAAAAGTGTTCCGCGGATTATACAGCGGGGTAAAGAAAGGGAACCCCTGTATATGGTCCCAGTGGGTGTGCCCTACAAAAATATGGCCCGCTATTGGACGGCCCGGAAACTCGGCAGCGAGCTCCACCCCGAGCTCGCGCAGGCCCGTGCCGCAGTCTATAATAACAGGGATATCCCCGATACGTATCTCGGTACAGAGCGTGTTCCCGCCGTATCTAACGTTTTTAAGTCCGCCTGTGGGACAGGAACCGCGCGTGCCCCAGAAACGCACGGAGACAGGCAGCGGGACTTCAGATTTAACAGGCGAAGGAAGAGAAGAGGACCGGTTGGTAACCGGGGGGCCTTCCGGAGCAGGGGGCGGCTGCGGCCCGGCTGCGGGCGCGGAGGATAAAATTTTCCTGACCTTGTCCTGTATTTCCCCTATGGAGAAGGGCTTTACTATATACTCGTCCGCTCCGGCGGCAATGGCCTGGGCCTTGTCGGCGGCATAAGGCTTTGAAGACGCCACTATGATCTTAACGCCGCTCAGCCCTTCGGGGCTCCTGAGGAGCCTGCACAGTTCATAACCGTGCATGCGCGGCATCATCAGGTCAGTGATCACCAGGTCAGGACGCCAGTCCTGGGCTTTTTCCCACCCGTCCTGCCCGTCGCAGGCCTGCATCATTTCATACTCTTCGGAAAGCACGTCTACGGCAAGGTCCCGTATCACTTCGTCGTCGTCCACCACAAGGATACGCTTCTTAATTTCGGCCATCTTTGAATTTTACAGAAATCCCCGCGCTCCCACAAGTATTAATTCCTGCGCGGGAAACTGATAAAAGACCGGGCCCCTCTCGGGACCCGGTCTTTTATTTAAACTGCGGTAACTACAGTATCAGCGGCACTGGCCCTGGTACGTGTAAATCCTTTCAGTGCTGGAAGCGCGGCCCTTGTAGTTGGCAAGGCTTTTCTCGCCCTGTACGAAGCCGGCATTGATATCCCTGAAAGTAGTCTCGTTGTAGTAGCGGACATACATATTACCGGGGCGGTCCTGCCAGACCGTATAGCAATTAGGAGTGTAACCGGGGTTATTGAACTGCCCAGGATACTGGCCGGGGTACTGGTAGAACTGGGGATTGGGGACATTAGGAATCTGTCCGGGGAAACCGCCATTCTGTCCGAATTTGGCGAGATCAGCTTCCACGGGCTTAAGCGCGAGGGCTGTTTCCGCGTCCTTAACAGAGGAGCGGCAGACGGTCTGGGGATACTGGTAAGTGCAGTATTCGTTCCCGCTCTGTTCTGGGGACCTTTCCACCGTGGTAACCAGGGTGCCGGTGAGGTCGAAGTTCTGCCCGAGCTGGGCCGCGGTGAGAGTGAAGTTCTCGGGGATATCTATGTTCTTGTCGAACTTCAGATTGATGACCGTAGCGGGGTTGGCATTGGCCACTTCCAGCTTCAGGGTCTTATTACTGCCTGACTTTCCCATAATGATCTTGGTAGGGAACTGGCCCGGGTTCAGAACTACGTCTCCGGACGCCTTGTTGAATTCCCACTCAACTACCTGGCCGCTGCCGGGGAGGCTCTTTACCTGGGAGAAAGAGATGACCTCATTTACTCCAAGCGAACCGTTGAATTTTATTTCGTCGCAACCGGCGAGGAAGGCCATCATCGCGGCGATTCCTAAACCTGCGAATATTCTTTGTTTCATTTTAATCTCCTAAGTCTGAACTTGATTGTCGCAAAACTATCGTTGTCCTGTCTGAACATAGTAAACAAAAAAACCGCGCGGCCGCGGTAGAGGCTTAGGACCTAAATTTAATTAGGACTTTAGTCCTATGACAACCATCAATGGACAATGGCCCTGTTTAAAATAATCCCTTATTAAGGGCTATCAGGGCTTCCTTCTTCCTTTCCGCATCCACCAGCACGGATACGTTATTCTCACTGCCGCCGTAGGAGATCATCCTGATAGGGATATTCCTCAGGGCTTCGAAGATCTTCAGGGCATAGCCTTCTTTTTCCGCGGTCAGGCTTCCGACCACGCAGACGATGCTGAGCCCCGCGTCCACCTCCACGGCACAGAACTCTTTGAGCTCGGAGACAATAGCGTCAAGGCTTCCGGTATTGTCTATGGTCAGGGAAACCGCGACCTCAGAGGTGGTGATCATGTCGATAGGGGTTTTATAACGCTCGAAGATCTCAAAGACCGCGCGCAGAAAACCGTAGGCGAGCAGCATGCGGCCGGATTTTATTTTTATCGCGGTGATCCCGTCTTTTGCGGCCACGGCCTTAATGCTGTCGCCGGTGGACTTTTCCGTGATAAGAGTACCTTTGGCCGAAGGCTGCATAGTGTTAAGGAGCCTCACGGGGATATTCCTCATCTGCGCCGGGAGGATGCAGGTGGGGTGCAGTATTTTTGCGCCGAAATACGCGAGCTCGGCCGCTTCGTCAAAAGACAGCTCCGCTATGGGCAGGGTTTTTTCCACTACCCGGGGGTCGTTATTGTGCATGCCGTCTATGTCTGTCCAGATCTGTATCTCTTCCGCGGAGATGGCGGCGCCGAGGATAGTGGCGGAATAATCGCTTCCCCCGCGCTTTAAATTGTCTATTTCACCGGCCGCGTTGCGGCAGATATAGCCCTGCGTGATAAACAAGGTCTTGCCCGGCCGCTTTGCCAGCTCCGCGGCGGCATGCGCCCCGATATACTCCATGTCAGGCTCTTCTTTACTGTCGGTCCGCATGAAATTCAGGGCCGGGAGCAGCGCGGAATCTATATTTTTTTCTTCAAGGCAAAAATAGAACAAGGCGGTTGAAAGCAGTTCGCCCTGGGCGAGAACTACGCGCTCTTCTTTTGCGGTAAAGGCGCCCGCGGCCAGGGAGCGCAGGAGTTTAAAATGGGTCAGGATAAGTTCCCGCGCTTTGTTCCGGGCGTTTTCAGTGCCGTACAATCCCGCTGCAACTTCCCTGTACTTCTCTTCCAGCGTGGAGATCAGCAGTTCCGCTTTTTCTTTTTGACCGGCGTGCAAAGCGTCCGATATCTCCACCAGCGCGTTGGTGGTCCCGCTCATGGCGGACAGCACCACTATCTTCGGCGCGCCGTCATTTATCAGCCCCGCCAGGGCGTGCATTCTTTCCGCGGAACCTACGGATGTGCCGCCGAATTTTAGAACTTTCATGTAAAAATATTGCTCCCCGGGGCCCGCCCTCAGGCTTCGGTCGGGGCAGGGTCTTCCAGAACCACCCTGGCGCTCTCGAACACTACGGTTAAAGCCAGGACCAGGAGGACTCCCCCTATAAGCGTCATCAGGTTAAAACCCGCATGGGAAAGCATGCTCACCAGCGCCCATATCGTCATAGCGCTCATAAAGACGGCCGGGACCATTATCAGTTTCAGGGCCTTCACCCGCATTTTTTTAGCCCAGATATAGATTATAACCAGCACAAGCGCGGCAAGCAGCTGGTTAGTGACCCCGAAAAGCGGCCAGATGAATTTCCAGCAGGGGATCACGGCTCCGGACGGCCCCGTTATCCTTATATTAAGAAGCGCCACCGGCAGGGCCAGGGAAGCGCCCGTTGAAACGAACCTGCCCCAGAGGGAATTGCCCATCCCTGTCATTTCCTGAAATATATAGCGGGCGATGCGGGTGGCGGAGTCCAGCGTAGTGAGCATGAAAGCCGAGATGACCAGCAGGCCGAAAATGCGCCCCACGTCCGGCGAGATCCCTATCAGCGCCGAGAAGCGCCCCAGGCCGGCCGCGTAGATCTGCGCCGGGGCGGCCCCCGCCAGCGCGTCGCCCGGCGCCAGCATCATTATAGTGCCCAGGGCTATCATCGCTACCACGGCTTCAAGGACCATCCCCCCGAAGCCGATAAACTTCGCGTCACGGGCGCTCGCCAATTGTTTCGAAGTCGTCCCGGAAGACACCAGGGCGTGGAAGCCGGAAACCGCGCCGCAGGCCACCGTTATGAAAAGGAAAGGGAACATCCCGCCGATTACCGGGTCGGAGTACGCTTTGAAAGCCGGGTAGGTTACCGAGTGGCCGCCCAGCAAAATTCCGGCCAGCCCGATAGCCAGGGAAACATAAAGCAAATAGCTCGACAGGTAATCGCGCGGCTGGAGCAGGATCCAGACCGGCAGGATAGAAGCGGCGAAACAATAAGCCAGCAGCGCCGCGATCCATACGCCCTTACCCGCCCAGAGGAAAGGGAAATTAAAGCTGAGGTACATTGCCCCGCCCAGAGCGAGCAGGGCCGTCAGGGTGGAAACCTTGAGGCCGAATTTAAACTTATAAAGCCCCAGGCCAAAAACCACCGAAACCAGTATATAGGCCAGGCTGGTCTGGGCCACCGCCGCTTCCTTGACAAAAGTATCCGCCGTTATATCGGCGAAAACAGCCACCACGTACATCAGGGTAAGCCAGGTAAAGACCAGAAATAATTTATAGGTGCGCTTATTTATGTACTTATGCGCAATTTCGGATATGGACCGGCCCTGGTGCCGTATAGAGATTATCAGGCCGGAGTAATCATGAAGTGCGCCGATAAAGACCGTTCCTATTACGACCCAGATTACAGCCGGCAGCCAGCCGAAAGCGGCGGCCGCTATAAGCGGACCTACTATAGGCCCGGCGCCGGCGATAGAGGAGAAATGATGGCCGAGCAGAACATATTTATTGCTGGGAACATAGTCCACCCCGTCAGCCATTGTAGCCGAAGGAACGGGCTCGTCCGGGGAAACGTCGTAAAGCTTTTCAAGGAAATCCCCGTAAAAGCGGTAGCCTGCCCAGAGAAGAACCAGCACAATAACAGCGTATAGAGCCATATGAAAGAACATTTTACTTCTTTTGACTCGGGGCTGCAATAAACAAAACCCGCGGAAAGCGGGGAGCCCGCCCTAAGAGCCTGTCCGACATAGGCAATTTCACCTGCAGTTGCCGCTTTTGTCCTGCGCCTTCGCGCCGCTCAACTCACAATTTCCGTCGAGGGTGCTCGTCTCGCAGCGCTTCGGCCCGGCTCCAAAACAGACATTTTCTTCATGAAAACCTTATGCCGGACAGGCTCCTAAAGCCCGGCCTCCAGGGAATCTTTCATACGGATGAGAAGCCTGACTGTTTTCTCAAGCAGCGGCCGGGGCAGGGCCGCCTTCCCGGCGGTTTTCACCCCATGGGCGGGCGCAGCGCCCGCCAGAAGTTTAGAAGCCGGAAACTCGGCGGCTACTCTTTCGGTATTGAAACCGGCGTCTATATAGTCCGCTCCCAGGGATAAAAGCTCGGCCGCTATGCGCCCAGGCTCTCCTTTGGGCATTTCGGTAACGGCCCCTTTACGGGCGTTCAGTTCAAAAGAACCTTCCGGCTCCTCTTCCAGCTCTATCTCCACCGTAACCGTATCGTCCGAATACATATCGGCGGTGAATTCCACCCCGTCTACCGTGTTTATTCCCGGCTGCTCAAGAAAATAATTAAAACCGTCCTTGTTTTCAGCGCCGGGTCCCCGGGCTCCCTGCGGCCGTGAAGGCGACGCAGGGCCGAAATCCCGGGGCATCCCTATCACCGGCTCGCTGGCCCGCCTTAAAAAAAGAATTATCACTATGGCCGCCGCCAGGGCTCCCAGCCAGAGTTTCAGCTCCTCCTTGCTCTCCCGAGGGGTTTTGGTGCTGTCCCCTGCAGCCTGTATAACCTGCCCCGCTGCGCAGACAGGCAAAGAATTTGCTGCTAAAAAGAAAGCCAGAAATGCGGCTTTGAACATAGTTCGCTCCTGCCGGTCAGGCTGCCCGGAATACCGCCGGAAATACTTATGAGTATCCGGTTATTCCACCAAAACAAAAACGGCCGGTTCGCTCCGGAGGTTCCTGTATGTTTTAACCACCGGCCAGCGTCTAAACTTCTGAGCCGGACATAAAATCGGCCGCTGTCTTTATGTCCGGCTTATTTCTCGAAATATACCATGTCTATAAGGAACAGGGCCCCGAGCAGCGCGGCCTTGTGTTCAGTATCAGCGCCCTGCGGAAAATTAGCGCTGAAATTATCCGAGTCGGTAAAAGCTTCCTTCCCCAGGCCGCTCCAGTTTTTGACTATTTCCCCCGACTCCCTGCCGTCTTTAGAGATCCTGAAGGTCCAGGGATGGAGCACGGGCGCGCAGATGCTGTACAGCGCGGCGCCCCGCGAATCGGTAACCGAGAATTTTTTGGTCAGTATTGAGAACTCCCGCTTGACCTGCCCCAGCAGTTTGCCGTCGGAATTATAAACTTCGATCTCATGGAAGTAAAACCGGAAGGGCTTAACGCACTTCATCACCGGCCGGCCGTCCGTGGACAGGATGTGCATGCTGAAAGGCCTCATCGCCTTAAGCAGCATCCTGAGCAGGACCGGGCTTTCCTCAGCCGCCCAATAGAGCTGCTGGCCGGAAGCGTCAAGGACGGCGTACCTGTTCTTTGTCTCAAAACCTGTTAAGATCTCCCCCCATTCCTTCTTCTGTTTAACAACCAGCGATTCCGCGGCTTTTAATTTTTCCATCATTCTTCCTTCAGCCCGGTTTCCAGGTTAACCGGCCTAATACGCTCCATAGCTTTGTTCTGGCAGTGCCTAACGCTATAATAACAAAAAGAACCCTGCTTTTATAGGCCCATTAAGTCCCGGACGGTCCCCGGAGCACAAAGGCGGAACTCCCCGCCAGGGCAAAAAGCCGGCAAAGATACAGGGGGGACAGGCTTATTTCCGGGCACGAAACAAAACAGTAACAAGGCGGGGGTATAATACAGTAACAGGTGTCCTGAGTCCTGCGGCTTTCACGCTAAACCCGACAAAACAGGAGGTTATATGAATATTAAAATTTTTATACTCGCGTTCATGCTGCCAATGCAGGCCTTTGCCGCGGAGGACATGCTGAGTGTCGCCGCGCAGCGGGCTAATGTGCGCAGCGGCCCGGGCACGGATTTTGACATTTTATGGGAGGCATCCAAGCTCTACCCCCTGGAAGTTGTGGAAAGAAAAGGGAACTGGGTAATGGTGAGCGATTACGAAAGAGACGAAGGCTGGATCTACAAAACCCTGCTTTCGAATACCCCCACAATAGTAGTTGTAACTCAAAAAGCCAATATCAGGCAGGGCCCGGGCACAGAATACGAATCCGCCTGGGTGGTAGACAAAGAGTATTCCCTTAAAGTGCTGGACACCAGCGGTGACTGGCTGAAGATTACCGACGAGGACGGCCTCTCGGGGTGGATACACAAAAGCGTTACCTGGGGCTTCACCGACCAGCCCTTGGTTGAAAAGGACGAGGCCTACTGACCGGGCCTGCGGCCCCCTTATAAAGAGCAGTTCACGCAAAGCGGGGCTTCCGGCATGGCTTTCAGCCGGGCTTCGCCTACAGGCTTGCCGCAGGAGCGGCATGTGCCGTAGGTTCTGTCTTTTACCGCTTCAAGCGCGCCGCGTATTCTCAAGCTTAACCTTTACATCAGCCTCCAGGGCGCTTTTAAAGTATTCAAGTTTTTCTTTTTCCATATATCCCCCGCAACCGAAAATTTTCCCTTCCCCCGGACCCGCTGTTCCGTCTCAGGAAAGCGAGAAGTCCGCCGCCGCTTTACAATGTATAGCCGTAGTATCAAAAACCGGGAGCCGGCAATCGGCCCCGCTTATCAGCCGGGAAATTTCAGTGCAGCCGAATATTACCCCCTCGGCCCCTTCATTACCCAGCGCTTCGATTATTGCCTGATACTTGGCCCTGGTCTCGGCCCTGAAGACGCCCTTTGTCAATTCTTTGAAAATAGAAGAATTAATTGACTCCCTGTCGGCGGCGCAGGGGATCACGGGCTGAATGCCGTATTTCAAAAGACTCTCTTTGAAAAAGGGCTGCTCCATTGTAAACTTTGTCCCGAGCAGGGCGACCCGGCCGAGTCTCCGGCCTGCGATTTCCCTGGCCGTTTCTTCCGCTATGTTCAGCAGGGGGATGCCGATCTTTGCCTTAACCAGCTCCGCCACCACGTGGGGAGTGTTAGAGCACATCATCAGGCAGTCGGCCCCCGCTTTTTCAAGCCGGCCGGCGATGCCGGACAGGAGCAGCTCTATCTGCCCCCAGTTTCCCGCGTCGAGCAGCGCCTTGAACTCCTTAAAGTCCACCGAATAAAGAATAAGCTTTGCGGAACTGCCGCCTCCCAGCTTTTCGCCTACTATCCGGTTAATAGTCTCATAATAAACAGCGGTAGAGAACCAGCTCAACCCGCCTATCAGGCCCAGTGTTTTCATCTTTATCCTCTCTCCTTTATTTCTCCATCAAAAGCCCGCCGAAAGCCGCGCGCCCGGCTGCGGGCGGCTCGTAAAAGATATGCACATTATCCGCAGAACGGCCGCAGGCCTTTGCTATGGCTTTAGCCATGGCCGCAGCTTCTTTTTTTATGGTTTTTTGCGGGGTCAGGCGGGCCTTAAGCAGGTTTACAAAAACGGGCCGCACCTCCCTTGGGAGATTCCCGCCGCATTCGGCGTATTTACTCCGGGGCAAAAAGCGCAGCCGGACCCAGACCCTTCCCGGAGGCGAGCCAAGAACCTTTGCCGCCGCATCCGCTATCCGCCTTGCCAGGCTCCCTGAGGTTCCCGAAGGCCTTCCTACCAGCTCCACGTTTAAAATAGGCATAATTACGGGCCAAAGCCCTCTCCTACATCTATTATCCTGAAAAAACCTCACCTTTTTAACTGCCGCCTAACCGTGAAAAAAGGCGTAGACGACAGACAAAGCAAAGCCCAGCATGATTATCAGCAGGACTATTTCCGCTGTTTTCTGCCCGGGAGCTAGCATTGCCTCCGCGCCCGCGCGCGAATAAACCGGGCCGGAGGCGGCTTCGGCCAGGTCCGGGGAGTTGCCGGGCCCGGCAGCCGCGCCGGCGGCTTTGTTGCGGGGGTCGTCAAGGAAAGCGCGGAAAATTATCCTGGCCTCCTCTATAAAAGCCGGGTAATCCCCCGCGGAAACATATCCTTTTCTGAAAGCTATGACGCAATTGCCGGAGGCCTGTACGCTCCAGTCGGCCTTTAACCGTTCAAACACACCCGTAAGAGCCGGGGAGAAAAGAGAAATCACTCGCTCGCGGTCCGGACCGGTAAGCGCATAACGGCGCGAGAATGCCGGGTACCCGGGCAGGTCTATATCCCGCTTTACGATCAGGTCCCCGGCCCTGCCGAGCATGGTTTCGGGCGACAGTTCGAAACCGGGCAGGGATAATCCGGAACTCCTGAACATAGCCAGCCCGAAATTGCTATAGGTGCTGCCCCCGCGCGACCCGCGGCTGCGCACGGCATACTGGTAGTCCAGGTACCAGGCACCGGGCAGGACTGAAATATCCTTAAGCCCGTTGTACTTGGAGGAAAAATCCCCGGACTTGAATAAACCGGGACCCAGGCCCCGTAAATCCAGGCCTGACAGCGGGTATTTCTCGTACAGAAGCCCAAAGCGCTCTCCCATGGCCTTTAGCTTCTTTATCCTTAGCCGTTCGAGCAGTATATGCGCCAGGCCTATAACGAGGGCCGCGGCCATGACAGCGAATATGGCCTGGTATTCCCAGCTCCCTTTTACATACGCAACTACGTCCCTGAGAGAGTCCGCTGAAATTTCGCTCCGCATTAATATCCTTCCTGTTTTTACGTCTACCCCTCTGCTAACATTATTCTACTAAACAAAAACCCGGGCAGCCCGCTGTCTTTTTCTCGTCGGCCGGGCCGCTGGCGCAAGCTTCCTGCTCGCTTTTCACGTAGGCCCTATGGCCTATCCGGCGCCGGGCCCAATTCCTCTTTTTAAGCCGGGCTGATACTACTAGACTATAGTTAAGGTAATCATTATGAAAAATATTATCATCCTCGCCGTCTCCGTCATCATCTCTTCCGCCCCGCTCATGGCCCAGAACCTGGAAAGCCTGCGCAAATCCTCGGAGAATATGGACATTCAGACCGGGACCCTTAAAAAACAGTCGGCTACAAAGCAGTACGAAATCAGCCCCACCCCGGTTTTCGCCCGGCTTATAATTAATTTCTTCAAACTGCTGTTCAGCCCCAACGGAGATATTGAGATAGAAAATCCTTCCACTGAAGTTCCGCAGGTAGACGGAGTCCTGGAAGACGACATAAGGGAAGAGACATACTCCGAAACCGCCACTTATGCCCCCATAGACCCCGCCGACCTTGAAGAAGAGCCGGCCTCCCTGCTGATCCGGCAGCCCCAGCAGCCCATGAGACAGAAAACTTCTTTCAACGGCGGAGACAGCGGCCTCCCGCAGGACCTCAAACAGAAAGCCCTGAACTATTTTAACGCCAACCAGGATAAAATAAAGAACAAGAAGTACATAGGCATAGTGGATTTCTCCGCCCATTCCAGCAAGCAGAGATTCTTCATCCTGGACATGGAAAGCGGCGCGGTACACGCGATACATGTAGCCCACGGCACGGGTTCCGACCCGGACGGGGACGGTTTTGCCACAAAATTCAGCAATGTCCCGAACTCAAGGGCTTCATCCCTGGGCTTCTACGTGACAGGCGCCCTGTATACCGGCAGCCACGGCAGGTCCATGCGCCTGCACGGACTTTCCTCCACCAATTCCAACGCTCTCTCCAGGGCCGTTGTCCTTCACGAGGCCGTTTATGTCAGGGAAGCCAATATGCGCCAGGGCCGCTCCTGGGGCTGCCTGGCGGTGTCTGCCACCGAGATCCGCAAAACGCTCAACTCGCTTAAGGGCGGCGCGCTGATCTACGCGGGACTCAGAGATAGCGATTTCTAAAGCCCCGGCAAAAGACCCCGGCTGATTTTCCCCCTGCAGGTTCCCTTGATATCAGGGCTCGTTTTGCTATACTTTATTGTAAATACTGCTTATAAAAAGGTTCCTTTATGCTGATTAAACCGGCTTTTAAATTCGCGGCTTTATTAAGCCCTTTGCTCCTGCTTCCTGCCATAAGCGCCTCTGGCGCTTCTTCCGCTCCCGGCCCGGCCGCAGACCGGCTGTTGCAAGCCGCCGAGAGCGCTCCGGCAAGCGCCCCCAAGCCGGGGGCTCCGCAGGCCGCAGCCGCAGAGTTCAGCGGCACCGCAGACATAGCGGACCGGTGCTTTCCTCCGGCCGCCGCAGAAGAAATAATTTATCAGTCAGATTTCCACTGGAACTATTCCGCGCAGGAAATGACGGCGCGTTTCAAAGAAATGTACTCCTCCCCCAAAAGGCTGGACAAGCGCGCCTACTGGGACAAAGCTGCAGACAGCCTTGTCCTGCCCCCCGGGTACAGCGGTCCCCCGGTAAAAATAAGCCTGCCCTTTGTACAGGCCGTGAGCAGGCACATAGAACGCGCGCTGGAGCTCGGTTACGCCGAAACCGTATTTTTCCCCGACATGGGCCACTCCCACCTGCTCATCCCCTCCGCGCTTTGGGAAGCCAAATACGCTAATTACGAAGTCGGTGATTACTCGCGCATGTACGAAGACATGTTCGGCGACCCCGCTGTACACATCTTCTACCATACAGCCGAACAGTTGAAAACCCTGGAGAACAATCAGCCTATCGAAGAACCGCACCTTCTGTTCCGCAGGGCCAACCGCAATATAGCCGGCCCCACAAAGCCGGACGCTGAACTTACAGTCTATCAGAACCCGGAAAGCGCCGCGAACACAGTGGGAGATGTGCCCGGCTACAGGTGGTGGGGCGCCGGTTTTAATTTAAGCGCGCAGAAGGACGGCTGCTTTCCCTACCAGTATAAGGGCGAGACCTTTTACTTCGACATAAGCCTGCATGACCTGCCGATGAAGCCCGGTGATGGCGGAGGCTGGGATTAAAGTTTTGCCTGCCCCCCGGAAGAGCCCCTTATAACTATGGTTTTCGAACCACTTCCTCCCGCACCCCGGGAAACGATTAAACTTACACCTACCCGCGCCATGAACAGATCCGGCTCCGGCCCGGACCCTAAACTCGCGTGCGCCTGGCCGCGCACCGTAGCCGTTCCGCGGGTGCGCATGATAACTCCGGGCGAGTTCGACGGCTGGATAATCCATGAGGACGAGCGGGTAATAGTCATCAATAAACCCGCCGACGTAGTCTGTCATCCTTCTAAGGCGGGCCCCTGGTCCAGCCTTGTAGGCGCGGTGCGTGAATATACGGGCATCCCGGTCTCGCATCTGGTTTTCCGCCTGGACCGGGAGACCAGCGGCGTGGTAGTCTTCGCTAAAACCCCCCATACGGCCGGCCGCCTTCAGACGGCTATGGGTGCGCGCAAAGTAGGCAAGACCTACCTGGCGGTTATGACGGGCGAGCTGCTTGAACCGATAACTGTAAACCAGCCGCTCGGTAATGACGAGGCCAGCCCGGTCTTCGCTAAATCGACAGTACGCGCTGACGGGCAGAACTCCGTCACTCACTTTACGCCCCTGGCCCGGAACGGCGGCTTTACCCTGGCGCGCGTAGTAACGGAGACCGGCCGCAAACACCAGATACGGGCGCACGCCCAATGGCTGGGGAACTCCCTGGTAGGGGACAAGATCTACGGCCCCGACGACAGATTTTTTCTGGATTTTATAGACGGCGGGTGGACGCCGGCCCTTGAGGGCAAACTGCTTCTTTCACGTCAGGCTCTGCACTGCGCAGCTATAGACATGAGCGGGGCCGGGATCGCCCGGCTGTTCACTGCCCCGATGCCGGCGGATATGAGGGCTTTCTGCGAGTCGCGCGGGATAGCGGTCCCGGACGGGCTTTAAGCGCGGCTGTTTAATTTATAACGGGGATTTTCCGGGCATGCGGGGCCTGCCCGCCTGAAAAAAATCATTTTTCCCGCTTGTCGCTTAAAGCTCCGGAGGCGGCCCCCCGCCCTTCCCGGAAGGTTTACGGGCGCGCATCTCAAAATTTTCTTCCGGCTTTTTATCTTTCACCGCGCTTTTTCCCGGATACCTGGCCGTCAGGTCTTCTACCCGCCACTGGTTGTTTATCGTAGAGTCCAGCCTTACCGCCCCGCGCGCCGCTTCCAGCGCTTTGTCTATCCTTCCCATCTTCTCATAGATCTCGCTCAGCTTTTCAAAGCAGAAAGCGTTGAGCGGGTCCAGCTCAAGCATATGTTCCAGGGCAACGGACTCGGCGTACAGCGGGTGGCGTTTTTTAGCTTTAGTGCGGCGGCGCACTATTTTTTTCTTTAAAAAAGGAACGGCGATAACCGCGGACAGGAGCAGCAGGTTACAGACTGCTGTCGCTTTAGGCCTGGCCGGGAAAGCGAGTCTGTTTAAGATATACACGAAACTGAAAATAAATGAGCCGGCCAGGAAAGCGGCGGGAAAGGGCAGTGGCTCCCGGAGCAGGGGCCCGGACTTCTTCCCTAAAAGCCAGAGAACCCCTCCGGACAGCAAAAGGGAGGCCGTAAAACAGAATATCGTTATCCCGAACTGTATCTCAGGCAAAATCAGTCCTCCAGGCCATAAAAAATTACGCGGCGCGCTTATCTCCGGGACCTGCGCCGCCGCTCTAAACCCTGAACGGCTCCGGGCGTTTTATCCCGTGCCCGGCCTGGCCTGCTAAGCCTTCGGGGGAAGCGGAAGGAGCAGCTCTTTAATTTCCCTGACCGAGCTCTCGAGAAGTTTCATCTTTTCAGCTGCGCGGGACTGTTCCTCCGCTAAAGAGGCCATCATCGCGCCTATCTGGTCTATCTTCAGGTTTAAATGCTGCAGCCGCAAATCCGGTTCGCCCTGGGGAGTCTTTACCGGGGCCGGGTTTATTTCGGCCGGGCTATGGGCCTTGGGCAGTTCCCGCGGCTTATCCGAAGCTGCGGGCTTGCCGTCTTTTACGGGGCCCGGTGGAACTGAGGCAAGCGGTTCTGCGGCAGGCTCCTTAACTTCAGGCCCTTCTATCAATGAACCCCTCATTGTCATCAGAAGGGGAGATGAGGCGGGGGTCCGGGGCTGCTCCGCCGCCGGTACGGGTTTGGCCGGCTCAGGCTGCCCCGCCGCCGGTTCATTTACCGCCGGCGCCTCTATCAATGAACCCCTCATGGTCATAAGCAGGGGCGAGTCAGCCGCCGGGCGCTGCGCCTTTGAAGCCTCCGGGGCGGGATTAAGAACCGCCAGAACTTCGGGATAGGAGGAGGCTTCTTTCCAATCGTTAGCCTGGCCGCCGGCCGGGGTGTCAGGGCAGAGAAGGGAGGAAGAATTAAAAGCGGGCAGTTCCGTCAATTTCTCGGTCTCAAAAGGGCCGCAGACTTTCTTATCTATGTACGCCCAATATCGCATAAAGCCTCCTGCTGTATATCCCTGAAGTTTAAAATAAATAATATCAAAATTATCCGGGCACCCGGACCGGAAAATAAGCCGCGCTCTACCGGAATTAATTCCGGGAGTCAGCCGTGCAACTTTGAGAGAAGCCAGGCCATGTTCTCGCCGAGCACTTTCATCGTGCCCATTCCTTCCTGATCGGCCTCTACTTCGCCGATGCCCCGGCCCACGCCCATGTTCCAGTAGCTGGAACCAGGGATTATCATCTGGTTTATGGTGAAGAAGTGATTTATAGTATCAAAAGCGTGAATAGCCCCGCCGCGCCGGACCGCCACCACGGCGGCCCCCGCTTTGCGCTTATAAAGCCCTCCGTTAGCCATGCTGACATAGCCGGACCGGTCTATCAGCGCTTTGGTCTCGCTGCTCACGTCCGCGAAATAGGTAGGCGAACCGATAAGAATGCCGGCGGAAGCTTCCATCTTCTCTATGTATCCGTTCAGGCCGTCATCAGGCTGCACGCATTTTTTATCTTTATTCCTGGCACAGCCGTTGCAGGCCATACAGCCGCGCAGCGGCTTGCCGGCCAGCTGCACCAGTTCCGTTTCAAAACCCCGCGCCTTCAGTTCAGCCAGCGCCGTGTTCAGCAATATCGCTGTATTCCCGTCCCTGCGCGCGCTGCCGTTAAATGCGGTTATTTTAAGCATATTCACTCCAGTATATTTTCTCCGCTGCGTTCTTGCCGTCAGCGGGGCTTACGTCCTATTTTCTCGTAATCGAAATCATAAATAGAAGACTCGTCCGGAGGCTCAATGCCTATCCCCGGGGCCCTCGCCTGAATCTCCGCGGATTTTTCCGTTCCGGCCCCTATTTAATTATCCGCTTTTTTCTTCCCTGCCTCCTGAAGATATTCAGCTTCCGTTTGGGTTTCCGGACCGGGAGCTGCCCCCTCTTTACGGGCTAAAGGCAGCGAAAAAACCATACGCTTACGCGCTTTTTCCATATACTTCCGGATACGGGCATTATGCGGAGGAATTTCAGGGGAGCGGCCTTTCAGGCGGTCCGCATAGGCCTTTATCTCTTTATAGGCCGCCTCAGCGGCTTTTTTAAAATCCTTATCCTCCGGATAAGCTTTGCAGGAGGAACTGAACTTTAAACAGAGGTCCCCGGTATTGCATCTCATGGTCAGGCGGATAAAGGTTTCGACCAGGAGAATATCGGGATCAGGTTTCCCTCCGCTTTTCTGCTGCTCTGCCAGTCCCCGCAGAAGGTCTTTTAAAGACAATACCGAGGCCCGGGCCGCGGCAACGGCATTATTAACGGCCGGCAGAATTACCTCCTTTACCGGCCTGGTTACGGCCTGGTCCAGGATCATTTCCGCCGCCTGCCTTTCTTTCTCCCGGTCAGTACCGGCCGCAACCGGCGCGCAGAATACCGCCGCGAAGAAGATTAAAGATATTATGTTGTTTCTCATCGCAATCCAATGCCCGGCTGCCGCTTGTGCGGGCCCCTGAACCCGGCGGCCTTTTACCGGTGTTTCTCTTTGCTTCATTTACGGCACATACGGCAGGACCCGGAGTCGTAACTGACCCCGGATTTATCCGGCCCGAAACCTCTGCCGCAAGCCGGGCATCTCCAGGCAACCATATCAAAAAGGAGGAAAACCGCGAATAGCGGAACACTCCAGGTCTGCAGCGGGAAAGCAGCCGGGAAATACCCCAGGAGCAGGTGTCCGGGGACAAAGTGGAACAAAAGCAAAGAGGCCATTATGAAAAAACGAACCTTATGTATTTTCCACCGCCTGAAATAGCTTTCCAGGTATTCAGCTTTCGTAATGTCAGGCATAGGTATTTCACACTCTCGAGACCCTTGTTTTTTCCCTGCTATATTCTACCAAAACCCGGCAAAGCAGCCCCTCCGGCCCCTGAGGCCTGCTCCCGGGAGACGGCCGAATTCACCCCAAAAAGGCCCCAGGCCAATAATAACTCACTATTGACGCTGAAATAATGTCATACTATAAGGGTAGTAAACCAGAACTCAAGTTTTTGAAGCCTATTCTACCAAGCAACAATCGGAAAAGATAGAGCGATGAGAGTTGAGTCAGGTAATTAAAGTTGCCAGGAGAATAATACAATGAGCAAGAGAATATATGTGGGCGGTCTGCCCTTTTCAACCACCGAAGCGGAAATGAACGCCCTGTTCACCACCTACGGTGCGGTTACCAGCGCAAAGCTGATCACGGACAGGGAGTCCGGCCAGTCCCGCGGCTTCGGCTTCGTAGAGATGGCCGATGACGCAGAAGCCGCGGCGGCCATGGAAAAACTTAACGGCTCCGATTTCGGCGGCCGCAAGCTGACCATTAACGAAGCTCGCCCGATGGAAGCCCGCGGCGGCGGTGACCGCGGCGGACGCGGCGGCGACCGCGGCGGACGCGGCGGCGGCTACGGCAGCAATAAGTGGTAACTAAAACCCTTTAACGGTTTTAAACCGCCGCCCCGAAAAGGGCGGCGGTTTTTATTTGTGCCTGCAATGCCGCAACTCCGTACTTTGGAAGAAAGAGCCCATTGCCGCTTTACTTTTTGAGGATTACTTCCACTTTCATCTGCAGTTTGGACAGCGTTACAGGCTTATTGATAAATTCCCGGAAATTTCTCTCCTGTGTAAAAATATCAATCATCCCCTGGTCGAAAAACTTGCCGCTCATCACTATGACCGGGATTTCGGAAGTTTCATCTCCGGCATGAAGTTCCCTTAAGACCTCTATCCCGTTCATGTCCGGCATCATAATGTCGAGAAAGATTATATCGGGCTTCAGGGCGGCGGCCTTGGCCAGGCCGTCCTTCCCGTTCTGCGCCAGCGCAACGGTATAACCCTGCCCGGCGAAATACGCGGACGCGAGGCCGCTGAAATCCGCGTCGTCGTCTATCATAAGGATACTCGGCATTTTTCTTCCCTCCGAACCCCGCTGGATAAGCAATCACCCATGTTCCGTACCGGCAATTTTCCACACCGGTACATATAACAATCTTACTTAACTTGGACTTTATAAAAAAGTCTCCGCGGCGCCTACCTGCAGCTGGTCTGAATATTCATAAAAGCGCCTTTATGACGGAAAGACAGATTATTAACCGGCTTTTTCTCTTTAATAGTGCTTCTGTCGGACTGGAAGAATATTTCTCCCAGAGACTGCTTATATTCACACGACAGCGCCGTTCCGCGCCGTAAACCAAAGAAGGATAAAGTACAGTCATAGTCGCCGCCGGGAAGCTTAAAGTTTTTTTTCTGAGCCCCTATTTCCCTGCTTTTGAGTGAAAACTCATGAATTATCCTGCTGCTGGTCCCCTTCAGCACATCTTCAATAGTTACTTCACATTTAGCGGTTTTTGCCTTAAAAGCAAAAACAGTCCCCGTAAAGAATACGAGAACAAAACCGGAAAACCCGATTATTTTCCTCATCTCCCCCCCTTTTACCGGTGGCATAGCACTTAGCCGCCGGCAACCCAGTTCCCCCCAAAAAGGCCGCTTCCGCCCGCTCTTAATTATCCACTGTAGAGATAGCTTCTATCCTGTTCCAGTCCACGAAAGCGTATCTGCCCTGGCCCCTGTTGATGACCAGGCATTCTTCAGTGTCGGTAACCGACTCGGCCCTGAGGGCCCCGGGCTGGGTAGCCGCCCTGATCACAACCACGAACTGCTTATCCCTGATAGAGTAGGTCGCCTCTCCGGGCCTGTCATCCTCTTTAGCCGGATTCAGGACGAAGCGCTTCTTGAATAAATTCTGCCACATTATCCTATCCATACTCTGCCTCCTGAAAATAAAGATAAAACGGTCTCAAAACCCTCTCCAAAGCAGCCTTTTAAGTATAGCAGACGAGCCCGGTAATCGCCAGTTCGGGCTTCACCGGACAGCCTGCGCGGACATCGCCGCGATTGTATTTCCAATGCCGGACATGCAATGGTCCCTGATCCGCCAAGGGCCGGTTTTGTTTGATTTTCTATAATGGTTCCCCCGGAACAGATATACGGCTATTCTACTCTTTTTTTAAGCCTCTCCCGGCCTGAAAACCACAGCCGTTTGTCTTTCCGCCCAGGCCCGGTAAATTTTATAAAACCCGGCTTGCCTAGTTGATATCATGGAACGCCTTGGGATATTCAATTTCGCCGCTGACATCTTTCAAAGCGTTCCGGGCCAGTTCCAGCACCATGAAGACCTCCTCAGGGGCTTCGAACGGAAGTTTAAGGCCTTTTCCCCCGGCTGCGACAAAACCGAAGCGCGGGTAATATTCAGGGTGTCCTACCACCACCACTATTTTATGCCCTGATTTAACGGACTCTTCCAATCCCTTTTTTACGAGCGCCGTCCCTATCCCCCGGTTCTGCAATTCAGGCAGCACCGACATCGGCGCCAGCGCCAGGGCCGGAACGGCGGTTTGCGGACTCTTGATCCTGACCGGCGTAAAAAGGATATGCCCGACCACCACCCCGTCCTTTACCGCCACCATAGAAAGGGCAGGGATAAAACAGGAGGATTCGCGCACAGCGTCTATCAGCTTGGACTCGTTCTTTCCTTTAAAAGCTTTTTTATTCAATTTGCGGATAGCGTCAAAGTCGCTTTTTAGCTCGGCGCGAATGATGACTGCGGATGATGAATTTTTCATTCCAGAAGTTCCTTTAAATTAACGCTAAAATTTACGGCAGCGCGCTTTCCTGCGCCGGGGGGCAGGGCTGCTGCTCTTTCGGCGAGAGTTGTTCCCGCTCTGCCAGCAGCCCCTTCAGCAGTTCTACGGCCCGCGGGGCGTCGGTGACGTTAAGCAGCAGGTGGCCTATGGAACCGGTATAGGTAGTTCCGTATATAGTGGTAATCGAGATCCCGTTGTCTCCCAGCAGGGTAGACAGCTTCAGCAGCATACCCGGCTGGTCCTTCAGCTCCAGCAGGATCACCTGGGTTTCTATGGTGGTGAACCCGTCCCTGGTCAGGATCTGGCTGATACTGGTATCAGTGTCCACGGTTATGCGCACAATGCCCGAGTCCTCGCGCATTTCGGAAGCGATACCTATGATATTTACTTTCTCCCGGAAGAAACGCTCCAGGAAGGCGCTCATTGCGCCCGGGGCTTTAGGAAGGAAAACGCTGTATTGTTTGACCAGCTTGACCATAAAATCTCCGTAGTTCCGGATGCTCACTCCGGGTTAGATATCGGCTCTGCTTCCATCTATTCTACAAAACAAGCTGCCGTTATACTCCGGATTATAAACGAGAGGTTCAGCTGTTTTCTCAGCCGGGGCAAATCCTGCGTGAGATAACAGCACTCCTATCCCGCGCCTTCCAGTCCCGCGGCCAGCGCCTCCGGCAGGATACCCAGAACCCCTGCCCTGGCGGAGCGTCCGTCCCCGCATTGCAAGCGAGGCTGAAATTATAGTCAGGTCAAGTTTCGGGTCCAGGCGGGAACCCAGCCCGGCCGCTACGGCGCCCGGGCCTCCTTTCGAGTTTCCGGGTCTTATTGCCTAAGGTAAAATGTTACCCGTTTGATCCTCGAGATCCCAAAAGGTCTTGCGCTTTGAGCGATCTGCCGGACCTTCCCGGAGGGAAGCCACCGCCCTTTTCATATTATTATTCCTGCAGGTCTCCTGAGCTTAAGCAAGATGAATTATAACAATTGCCCGCTACCGGATATTAACCTGGCGGGAAATAAGAAGGCCGGGAATAAACCCGGCTTTACAGCGGCCCCGGCAGTTTAACTGCGTGGCCTTCTCTGGAACCGTTTACATTTATCTGCGGTGCCGGTCCTCGCTTACTCGAGCTGAACTCCAGCTGTATCTTGCGTTAGGAAAGATTCCGAACCTTTACCCGGATAATCAGACAGTTCCTTTACTATCCCCCGAAATTACCGAATCTTTGCCTGGCGACTTCTTTTACAATGCGGGCTATATCCGGATTGCGCTCCAGCAGCAGGGTAAAATCGGCCTTGTCCAGCATAAAACACTGCGTCCGGTCCATGCAGACTATAGCGGCCGCCCGCGGCTGCTTGAGTATCAAGGCGAGCTCGCCGAAAAAATCTCCCGGGCCCATACTATTCAGAACTTTACTGCTGAAGACCCCCGGAACTTGCGCGCGCCCCTTGGAAGAAAAACACGGCCTGTTTGCCAGGCGGCTCACTTGATCGCGGATTCAGAGGGCGGCTGAGACAGCGCTTTTTCTATATCGGCAACCAGCTCCTCCGGCTTTATCTCCGGGGCGTAGCGGTTTATAACCCTGCCTGTCCTGCCCACAAGGAACTTGGTGAAGTTCCATTTTATAGCTTCGCTGCCGAGCAAGCCTGGAGCTTTTTCCTTGAGGTGTTTATACAGGGGGTCCGCGCCGGCGCCGTTAACCTCCAGCTTTCCCATAACCGGGAACGAGGCCCCGTAAGTCAGTTTGCAAAAATGCTGTATCTCTTCATTGGTTCCCGGCTCCTGCCCGCCGAACTGGTTGCAGGGGAAACCCAGGACCACAAGCCCCTTGGCTTCATACTTCTTATACAGCGCCTCCAGCCCTTCATACTGCGGCGTAAAACCGCACTTGCTTGCCACGTTGACGATAAGGACTACCTTGCCCTTAAGCCGGGTCAGGGGATAATCCTTCCCCGGCGAGTCCTTTACGTTAAAATCATAAATAGTCTTTTCCATTGCCTCCCTTTTTACCGCCTTTGTTTTACTTCCCGCCTCTCCCCCGCCGCGGCCGCCCGGAGCGGAAAAACCTGCGGCATTGAAAGCTGTCAGCAGAACTGCGCACAATATAAACCGCTTCATCATCTCCCCCTCACAGGGTTGCCTGCCGTCTTTTCCCTGCTCTCTCTAATCCTTCCTGTCCAGTTTCTTTATCAATTCGGACATCCTCAGGTCAGTTTCGTCCGGAGGAGGAGTAGCGGGCCCTGTAGGTTCAGGCGCGCCTATCCGTATCCTTTCCAGCGTGGGAGAGAACCAGCCCGTTATATAGCGCATACTGACCGTTACCCGGGAACCGGGGTAACCGAGATAAAGACTGGTGACGATACTGTCCCCGGAGAAGGTAGCCGAGGCCTGGCCCCTGCAGGACTGCAGCGGGCCCTGGTCCGAAGGCAGTTCGGAAAAAAGCTGCGAGCGGGGAATTTTTACAAAAGGCTCCCCGCCTTTACCCGCAAGCCAGGTTATAGTGTCGGCAAAGCGGAATTCCCGGGCATCCGTCTTGCGGGCTATGGGGGCCGACGCCGCGTCATAATCGCCCCTGAGCAGGCTGGAGCAGATCTCCTCCCGGCGCAGTGATTTGCCGGAAGCCCCGCCGAAGCTCAGCTGGAGACCCTGGTAAAGCGGGGAGAACATATCGGAGATTACATACAAGAAGAACAGCAGCATTAAGCCGGCGCCGAAATAGCCCGGAACTTTCAGCGGAGAAGTTGGTTTTGGCATATACGCTTCCGTCTCCGGATTCTCACGGCAAAGCCCGCGGTTTCTGGTTAGAGACGGCTTTACTTTTATTTATTGCGGCTGAAGAATATCCTGTAGGGTTTAAGCCCCAGTTTAGTACAGAGCTTCTGCTCCTCTGCGCAGAAATCATGGGTATACCAGCCCAGGGTCTCTTTAACGTTCTCCCGGATCCACTTAGATACCCTGAACAGAGCGTCGTTAAACTCGGCGGTAGGCAGTTTCTTGTCTATCCACTCCCATGTTACAACGCTGACCGGCTTGCCGTCCGGCCGAACGCTGTCCATCAGGGACACTATCCCCACATTACGGCCTTTCTTGAAGAGCAGAGCGCTTTTCACCATCTCCATAGACGAAATATACCGCTTGGTTTCTTTATTAAAATCCGGGCCGAGCAGCCTGGCATTGGGCTTAATATAATGTTCGGAGATGGACTTGCGGCTCAGATCTTTCGCTTCTTTCAGGTTCTTGGGCGCGCGCAGCTCTATCGGGGAATTCTTCAGCCCTTTGCCCAGCTGCTTTAAGGCCTGCCGCTTCCCGCCGAAGATGTACCTGACCGAATACTTCTTTGAAATTTTATGCTTCAGGCTGCCGGCCGGCAGCGCTAAAGGTTTAAAGTCCAGGAAGAGGTAAGGCACCGAAAAAGGCCAAAGCAGCGATTCGATCAATTTTTCAGAAACCTGTGAATAGTCCTTTACCTGGTAAAGAAAAGACGCCTCATCCCCGCCGATAAGCTTAATGTTTTTCATTGAATCCCCTCGTGAAATTGAACGGTAAAATTACCCCGCTCCAATATCCTGACCGCCTCCCCGCCATTCCCCATTCTACAAAACAAACCCGCCGGACTTCACCTGCGGTTTGGTAGGCCGGAAGTAATGACCGGCTTTCTGCCCGGCCAAAACGCGCGCCGGCCCGCAGGGCGAACCCTGCAGGCCGGAACCGGTTTCTGGAGCAGAACTTAAAGCGCGTTGAGAAACTGGCAGGTGGGGCGGAACCCCATAGCCGCTATATCGGGGGCCGGGTTGATGCAGGAGAGCTGGTTGCGCTCGGTCCCGCCGTCCCCATCCGGGCGCTCCAGTTCAAGCGCCTTGGACCTTATACCTTCATCATTTATCTCTTTGACCTTGAGGGCGTCGTAAAGCGCCAGGGAGAATGCGCGGTTATCGCCCGATCCATACGACTCCATGCCCATAAACTTCCAGCCGCCCGCCGGCTTTATAACGCAGGAATAACGGGCCTTGCGCGGCTCGCTAGGCAGGTGCACATCCGTGGAAAAACTCTTATAGCAGACCAGCCCCTCCCCGACCTTATATACGTAGCTCTGGCCGCCGGCCATCACCACCAGCTCCGGGGTTACCTTCAGGGAATTAACAAGAAGTTCGGCAAAAGGCGGACTTTTAAAATCAACAGCGCCGGTAATCGGACTGGCGGCTTTCATCGCCTTCCCGGCCAGGGAAAGATCCGCAGGCCCGGGAACCTCGAGCCGCGCTTCCTGCGCCAGCCTGGTCACGTCTTTCGCGCTTACCTCTTCAAGCTCTACCGCTCCGGAAAAGCCTGAGCTTACCGCAATAGCTATCGCCGCGATTAAAATTCTCTTCATTATATATCCCCCTCCGCAGTCTGTATATTGCTTAATGATATCCTTTGCAGGTCTTCATATACACATTCTCTGAAATATCGCGGATCCTAAACAGAGGCAAAAGACCCACGAAGCTGATGTTTTTGTGCCCACGCGGAGGCGGGTCTTTCGGGATCTTGACAAGCCTGCTGCGGCCTGCTCTGTAGTAAGCATAAAGCCGGTTATCGCCGGGTCCCCCCGCCTTTTTCTGTCTGCCGCAGGAATATCCGCGGTAAATCACCCGCCTGCCGTTGTTTGATCTACACCAAAAGATGGGGCGTGTTCCTGAAATTCTTACAAGCACCCCCGGCCCGGCATGCCCGGCCTGGCGGGAGTTCGGAAGGGTTTTATTCAGTCGTCGGCCGGGGCGGGTTCTATTGCGTATCAGGCCGGCGAATTTAGGGATGGCGCCGCGGCCAGTATGCCGATACTAGCGACTACTATCATCAGCTTTATCAGGGTAAAACCCTCCGGCGGAGCGCCCCACCCGGGGACGAAACAGAAATATCGGTTGTTACTCATAGTAAAGCCCATGACACGCCAAACAGGACAAATAACCGGCAAACCCGGGAAACAAAAGAAAAACCGCCGGGCTTGGCCGGCGGTCTCAATGAGATGTCAATAACAAATCATTTAGTTACCAGCCTTTTCCCTTTCCCCAGTTAAGCGCTAAAATTCCGCCGGAAAAAAGCAGCACGCTGGTTATGGCCAGGGCCGCGGACGGCGTATGCGAGACCGAAGCCGCCGGACTGAAATAAAGGTACATTTCAAAACTAACTCCGATAAGGCCCAGGATAGCGGCTGCTCCCGCGACACACTTTACAACTACGGCTTTAAAATCCCAGGGCTGCGGCATGACCGCGGACGGGGCCGGCCGGGCCACCTTCACTTCAGAGCAGCCGCCGGTAATGCCCAGCAGTTTCTTTACCAGACCCAGTTCATTCGAATCCAGCCAGACCCCTCCGCAGGACTGGCATTTATCCACCACTAAAAGCGGGTTTACCAGGCCGCCGCGCGACATCTTGTTTTTGCAGAGCGGGCAAACCTGGCCCCCGGGCTTGGGATTAATTAAATTAAAGTCAGTAGAGGCAAGGTCCCCGGATTGTTTTAGCAGGGCTTCAAGTTCGCCATTGTCGAACATTATTCCCGAACAGCCAGGGCAGACGTCGAGCGGGATATTTCCCAGCGCAGGGGTCTCAACCAGCGACTCGGAAGGACATTTTGGACAATTGATCATATAGTTAGCTCCAAGCTCAGCTGAAAAGTTCACATGCGGCCGCAAATCCCATCGCTTTATATTTTACTTTAAACAATGCGCCGTATTCAGCAGTTTAGAATAAAAATCCGGGCTTTTTAATAGTCCCCGCGCATATTCCGCATTTCCAGCCATCCGGTTTTAAAGATTTGCTCCGGCGAAACTTTAATCCCGTATCTACTTGCTGCCAAAACTGACTATTCATTTATCCGGGCGGGACTTTGTACCCCTAAGCTAAGAGACTTTCTGTCCTATCGAAGGTGACAACAACAATCCTGGAATACTTATAGTCTTAACCGGACATCTGGAGGATCAAAGAGAAAGACTGCCCCTCATTTAGAGATCAATTCCTGGTAGGCCCGCTGTATTTCTTTAAACTTCATGTTCGCCAAATCCCTGAACTCATCGCCTAAATGACTGACTTTGTCGGGATGGTATTTTTTGGCCAGTTCGCGGTAAGCGTGCTTTATCTCTTCGTCCGTAGCGCCCCTGGCTAAACCCAGGATCTCGTAAGGATCCTTCAGCCGGGACCCTGCGGGGTTTTCCCGCGGCGCCTCATCCCGCTCTTTCCCGCCCCTGCCGGCGGCCCCGCGGCGCGCCTCCGGCATTACCGGCCGGTAGATGTAATACCAGTACAGGGCGCCTATAACAAGGATATCGTCAATAAACCCCAGCGGCCCGAAGATCCTTTCCGGAACCAGGTCCATAGGGCTCAGCGCATAAAGTATGGAAAGTATATAGAACCACTGTTTCATATATCCTGCTCCTGCGGAGCGGGGGCCGCGACTACGGGGCGGCCCTATTTCTTTTTCGGTTTAGGAACTTCGCAGATATACCAGTTTTCAAGCTTCTCGCGGGCCCAGGGGTTCTTCCGGAGAAAAACCAGGCTGGAATTGATGCTGGGATCGTACCGGAAACAGCGTATAGGGATGCGGTTCCACAGCCCTTCCCAGCCGTGCAGTTCTAGCATATAGGTGAGGACGGTCTCCAGGGTAAGGCCGTGCAGAGGGTCGCGGGATTTTTTAACGGGGACGGGCTTGGCGGCGGACTCGGCTATCGCCGCGGCGTAAGCGTTGCCGGAGCAGCAGCTGCCCATAGGGTTTTTCTCCTCGCAGCGGCATTTCGGAACCGCGCCGGTGATCTCTTTGACTATCACGGACCAGCGGGTAGCCCCGGTCTTATTGACGGCCGCGACTACCTGGGCTTTGGTGACTCCCGAGCAGTAGCAGGCGTACACTGGCTGGGCCCCGGTCTTGTAATAAACAGGAACAATAACATCCTCCTGTTTAAACACTCCGCCTTTAGGGTGATAATAAACCGCGGCGCAGGCGGGATCTGTGCAGATCAGGTACCTGTCCCTGGGTGCGGCCAGGCCGGGTTTAAGCAGTTTGCGCACTGTCTTCCCGTACACTATCTCCCCGGCCTTACCGCAAAGAGGACAGTCAATGCTGTCGCCCCCCGGATTGGGCTTATTGCAGCAGGAATCCCCGCAGCCTTCTGTTTGTTTATTCATATCTCAATCCGTTGCCGCTAAGTCCGCACCTCCGCAGACCCGGCCTCTGGAATATTCTAGCAAAACGCCCCGGCGCATTTTCCCTGCTGCCCCCTTATGCTGTTTTGCTAAACTTTTAATATGGAAGAAAAACCGGCACAGCCGCGTTTCAAAGGCGATTTTGTACTGCGCAACGGGGAATGGGTGACCCTGAGGTCGCTGTTAGC
This sequence comes from Elusimicrobia bacterium CG1_02_56_21, assembly GCA_001871115.1. GTDB lineage: Bacteria > Elusimicrobiota > Elusimicrobia > Elusimicrobiales > UBA9959 > UBA9959. The sequence goes on from MNUR01000046.1 coordinate 58,116, forward strand.
GACGCTCACTCCCGAAGAATTCTCCGGGCTGGCGCTGGCGCGCTCTATGGATTTCTTTGAGACCACGCACGCTTTCTGCGGCCGCTGCGGAACGCCTATGGAGCCTGCGCCCGACCCCGTAGCCCCGCATGCCAGGCGGTGTTTAAAGCCCGGCTGCGAGGGCAATACCCGTTTTTCCTACCCGGCTTTCTCCGTGGCCATACTTGCCGCCGTTACCCGCCGCGGCGGCGAAGAGCTGCTGCTTGCGCATAACACCGCCTGGCCGGCCCCGCGGATGAGCCTGGTGGCCGGGTTCCTGCACCCGGGCGAATCGCTTGAAGACTGTGTCAGGCGGGAAGTACTGGAGGAAACCGGCCTGCGCGTCTCGCTGCCCTCTTTCAGCGGCAGCCAGGCCTGGCCTTTCCCCTGCTCCCTCATGACGGGCTTCACTGCCGAATGGGAAGCCGGCGGGATCCGGACCGACGGCGCTGAAATAGACCGCGCTGAGTGGATAACGAGGGAAAAGTTTATGGAAGCCCGGGAGCGGACCGCTTCCCCAGGATCCGGGCTGCAGATCCCCCCAAAAGGCAGCCTTTCCCGCCGGCTGATGGATGATTGGGCCGGCAGGGGAAAATAAACACCCGCCGGGCACAGCAGCGTCCGGGGACATGCAGCGGCTTTCTGCTTTTACGGATATCCTATAATCTGTACATGCCCCCACGACACGGAATGAAATTGCGCGGCTTGCCGCTGATTTTGGTTTTAACGCTTACCCTGGCGACCTTCGCGCTGATCAGCCTGGCAAACTTATAAACCGCAGGGCACTCCGGGAAGCGCGGGCCGGATGAAACTCTTTTCCTCGATAAAGACTGTGATCCTTTATAAAAAAAACCGCCGGGCTATCCGGCGGCCTATAGTGAATTGTCAACAACCAGAAATTGGTAAAGATTACGCCTAAGCGTTTAAGTCCCCCGGAACCTTTTTCGGCTTTTTATACTGCCTGCCCCTGTCTTTTCCCATCTGATAATTTAGCTGGGTATCAACCAGCTTTTTAAAAATAACCATGAGGATCTCATTTGCGGCATTAAGTTTTTCATAGCCGGCTTCCTGGGCCTCTTCGCATAAATAGTAGAGGGCCTCTATGGTGGAAACACAATGCTCCCGGGGCTGTTTCTTAATAGCGAAACCGGACATATAACTGCGGGAAAAAGAGAGCCTGGGGAGGGCGCGGATATTCCGGCTTTTATTCAGCAGGCTCTTGGCGCAGGCCCAGGTCCCGTCTATAACGAAGATCAGAAGAGTTTTCCCCTCCGCGGGGAGAGCGTTCCCCAGCGTCTTGAAATTCACGGCTTTAGGGCCCGGATACAGAACAAAAGGACTATAGCTTGGGTCCTGGAGCAGGGAATTAACGCGTTCATTTTGCGTAAATTCCGTCCCTATCAGAAGTTCGGCGTTCTTTAAGCATAATTTCGCCAGCCGCGCGGTCCCGGTTCTTTGTTTGCGGGCTTCCTTGGTATGCATAAGTATCACAAAGCGCATTTTTGTAAAGAAGGGTTTTACGCTGCCGCATAAACAGTTCTTTTTCGCCCTGTAGCAGGCATAGCACTCCTCGCGGTTGTTTTTTTTGGCATCTATTGGAAAATTATTTTTTTTAGCCATATAACTTTAACCGGGTGACCTGCCGGATTATCGCAGCCTGCTGAAAATATTCTAGCAAATGGGAAATAACCCTTCTTCTGCCCGTAGAAGCGGCCCGGGAAAGGCGCCTCCCGCTTTTTGAACCCGGGCTTATTAAGGTAAACTTGTATATATGAAAACGCGCTGGTTCAGCCATCCGCTTGACCGGGAGATATACCGGATAGCCGTGCCGGCCTTCCTGGGCTTCCTGGGCTTCATCCTTTTTGACGCTATAAACATCTTCTGGGTGGGCAGGATGGGAACATCCGCAATAGCCGGCGTGGCCTCGGCAGCTTTCCTGACCTGGGCGGTAATAGCGGCGATGAATTCCACCGCCGCGGGCGCAAACAGCCTTATCGCCCAATTCTTCGGCGCCGGCAGGACCGAAGAGGCGAGGCAGACGGCTGTGGAGGCGGTCTGGCTCAGCCTGGGCGTCTGCGTGCTGCTCATGGCGCTGCTGCTTCCCAGCATCGGAACTATCTTCCGCCTGATGGGGCTGCAGCCCGAGACCGCGGCCTATGCCCGGCAGTACCTCACTGTTTACGCCTGCGCCCTCCCGCTTTATTATCTCTGCAACCTGGCAGGCAGCATCTTTAACGCCTACGGTGACACCCGTACCAACGTGCTTATAATGTCCTCGTCGGTGGCCGTCAACATCCTGCTGGACCCGGTACTGATACTGGGCTGGCTCACAGCCAGGCCTTTCGGCGTGCCGGGCGCGGCTATCGCCTCGGCCATAGCTATTACCTGCGCGCTGACGCTCCAGATAATCTTTCTGCGCAGGCGCGGCTATTTGCCGCCGCTGGGGGAGCTGCTCCGCGTCCCCGCTTTCACCCGCGCAAGGCGTATACTTGAGATAGGCGTTCCCACCGCTTCAGTGAACATAGTCTGGTCCCTGGTCTATCCGGCCCTTACCGCCATCATCACGCGTTTCGGGGAGGCGCCGCTGGCCGGCTTAAGCGTCTGTTTCCGCTGCGAGGGCATTCCCTATTTCCTGAGCATAGGGTTCTCCACCGCCATGGCTACATTAGTAGGCCAGGCCTACGGCCGGGGAAATAGGAAGCGCGTGAAACAGCTGGTCGCGCGCGGCCGCTTTCTAATCTCCGCGCTGCTGGTTCCGGTAGCGCTGGCTTTCGTCTTCATCCCCGAACTGCTGGTCCGGCCGCTCACTTCCGACCCCGAGGTAATAGCCAATGCCGCCCGCTACCTGCGCACGGTAGGCTATTTCGAAATTTTCCTCGGCTGGGAACTGCTCTTCGAAGGCGTGTTCACAGGCCTGGGGCATACCCGCGACTATATGCTCATCTCCGTCCCGCTGACAGTGGCTCGCTGGCCTGCGGCCTGGCTGCTGGCTATAACCCTGGGGTACGGAACCCCGGGGATATGGTGGGCGATAAGCCTGTCCACCCTCATCAAAGGTATTTGGTCATCCTGGCTCTTCCATAGGGGGGTCAGCACCTCCCGCCTGTTCGCGGCCCAAGCCTCGCCCGGGCTGGCCCTGCAGCAATAAGCCGCCCCTTTTGATTCCAAAAAATAACCGCCGGGGTTCCCGGCGGTTTCGCGTTAAGGGCCAGGACCGAAGTCCTGCCCCCTTTGCTCAAATACTGATTTATTTCACTGGTGGTTTTGGCCGGTTTTCCAGCGCAGCCTGTATTTTCTCGTTGAGCTCGGCGAGAGAAAGGGTTTTATCCAGGAATTCGCGGCAGTTGGACTCCTGTTTGAACAGGTCTCCCATTTTAGTGTCGAAAGAGGAACCGGTAATAATGAAGACCGGGATATTCCTGGTCTCTTCCTCTGCACGCAGCTCTTTCAGAGCCTCGAAGCCCCCCATATCCGGCATCATAACATCCATCAGTATCAGGTCCGGTTTCGCTTCAAAGGCTTTTTTAACTCCCTCACGGCCATTGTCGGCGTTAAGGACTTTATATCCCATCATCAGCAAATAGTCAAAGACCACGCCCTTGAAATCCGCGCTGTCGTCGATCACCAGAATTACAGCCATAATTTTCTCTCCTGTCCCGGCTTCGGAAAAGCGACGGGCAAATACAAATACGCCCGCAACCCGCTACTTTATTCTAGCAAAAGAACTATTGAGCAGACCGCCCGGTTCCCCCAAAGCAAAACCGCCGGATCTCCCGGCGGCTTCGGAATACGGCCGCCGCCTTTGCCTGAACTTTCATCTATATTTGCCGGCATCCCGATCATGTTTATATCCGGAAGCCCCTGCCTGTTTACTTTACAGCCCCCGGCCGTCAGCAGCGGCTTCCTCTATCAAGTCCGCCCTTAATCTGAGCGGGTCGGGGCCGTAATCGATAAGCCCGATATCCCAAAGTTCAAAGTCATAATATTCATCGGGCGTCAGCATCCGCAGTTTAAACACGATCTGGCTGCCGCTGGTAGTGCTCCATCTCTCGGACACATTCTCTAATATGAACCGGCTGCCAGCAGGCAGCAGCACAGGCGTTTTACCTTCCTCATAAGGGCAGGGATCCCGGCAAGCGAGTGAGCGTTCCCCTCCCCTGGCACCGAGAGGCTTATTTCCCTGAAGCCCTGTGTATTCACCCTGAGCGCGGTCTTTGTAGAGCAGACTTTCCCTATGATGCCGGCATAATCCGGCGTTTTAGCCGGGTCCTCGCTGCAGCCGGACAGCGTAACACCGGGCAGCACAGCCGCTAATACAGATTTTAATCCCATATTTTTATTCTACAAAACAAAACCGCCGGGCTGCCCCGGCGGTTTTAAGTGTCGTGTCCCCAGTGATCAATTAAAGAACTGCATCAGCACCGCCAGCGCGGGGAGCAGGATAGAACCCACCATCGCCTCTCCGGCCACCAGGCCCGAAGCCAGGGGCGTAGCGTAAAGGTCGAAAGAGTTCCCTTCGCCCGGCGCGAACCTGTGCCAGACGGCAGAGACCACGCTGCCGATGGCGATGCCGATATTCAGGGAGGCGGGCAGGATCAGCGCGAAACCCAGCGCAGCGGGGATAGGCACCATCCAGAAGCGGCTTGTTTCGTGGCCCTCCTCGCTGGTTTTCTTGAAAGCGAGCAGCAGCTCGAAGAAAACTCCTATGAAGATAGCGATGATAGACGCCTGCAGCGCGCCGTGCGGCAGGTACGACAGGCCTTTCTCCATCACTATAGCGAGCGTAGCGATCTTGAGTCCCGTCGGGGCGGCAAGCTGGCCCGGCTCCAGGCCTATGCCGTAGGTCCGCTCCAGCATATTGAACATGAACGGCGTCAGGATAGCGCCTATCGGTATCACTATCATCTGGGCCAATATCAGGGTCTTGAACCTGCCGCCCAGGCGCTGGGCCACCCAGAACGAGGGCACCACGTTCTCCGAGGTGGCCTGCGGGTTGGCGCTGATATAGGCGGCGGTCAGGTTGGACCTGATATGGGCGGGCCAGATCAGCCCGAACAGGAACTGCGTGGCGTTGGCCATGAGAGATACCGGGCCGGAGCCGGTGATCCCCAGAACCCGGAGGCCGGCGAAGATCAGTATAGGCTGGATGGCTATCGCCAGCGCCACCTGCTGCCAGGGCATGGCGAACCAGGTGCTGGTCATCCAGACCAGGAGTATCACGCTGACGGCAATGCCCGTTATGGTCCACCAGAGCGGGATAGTCTCGTCGGCCAGGGACTTCAGCGAATGCTTCTCGAACTTGACCTTGTCCTTATGCAGGAAATGGAGAACTATCGGGATGATCACACTGGTCAGCGCGGCCGCTATCATCATGGCCGTAGCCGGCCACATCATCCACTGCACCACGTACTTGAAGTGGGAAGAAGCGCCGGCGAACTCCGCGGCCTTGCCGCAGGTAGTATTCAGGAAATCCATCGCGGCCGCCTTCTGCGTTCCGTCCAGGCCGCCCACGGAGTTAAGGGTGTTCAGGCAGTTGCCGAAGTGCTCCTGGGTCACGCCGGAAAGGGCGGAGAACTTAGCCACCGTTTCGCCGAAGGAGCTGACCAGCCAGGTTCCAAGCAGGCCTGAAAGCCCCACTGAGAGCGGGACCAGCATCCCGATGCCGAAAGCCGCGAACTCCGCCCCGATAGAAATATTCAGGGCCGCATTACCGACGACAGATGGAATGACTCCGAGACTGTCCCGCAGAAAAGTCAGGAAGCCGGCCACTCCCGTGCTGAGCATAAGCACGTCGCGCCGCCTCTTGGTGACGACCGTCGCTTTAGGGTCGGTCAGCGTCTGGGCCACGGCCAGCGTGGCTTTGCTGGTGGGCCAGGGAAGAGAACGGTCCTTCAGAATGGAACTTCTGGGCAGGATACCCATGAAGATACCGAGGTTGGCCGAGACGAGCAGCCAGAGGAACATCTGCCAGGTAGACAGGTTGAAACCGATATTGCGCCCGAAGACGTTCTGGATATAGAAGAAGGCCGCGAGTATCACCACCATGAATGCGATGCTGGACACCAGGCCTATCATGGCCTGGATGATATTGAGCTCTATGGCCAGCTCCTGGCCCTTCATCCGCTTGCCCAGCACATAGGCCGCCAGGAACATGCCGCCCATGGTCAAGTCCACGCTCTGCCCCAGCTTCAGCGTCACATACGGCGTAGCGGCCGCGGCCACCGCGCACAATAAACCACCAAGCAGCAAAAGTCTCCAGTTCAGTTCCTTCATCATGTCTCCTTCCGGCCTTTTAGCCGGAGTTATCCGAATTGTAAGAGTATTATCCCGGCGTCGCGTTCTTAAAAAAAGTCTTTCCGCCGTTCTTAGCATTAATCATACAAAAGAGGCCCGCCACAAAACAAAACCGCCGGGCTGCCCCGGCGGTTTTGTACTAAATGCTGACGCTCCTCTACTGGAGGTTCACGTGACTCTGGTTGATATAGCCCTCGCTCCAGTCCCCGCCGCTCATTGCGGACTTGCGGACCTTGAAATAACCGTTCTTCTCGCCTATTATCAGTACTTTCACACCGCGGTCCAGCTTGGTAATAGTGCTGGAGAAGATCCCGCTGGTGCCTTTCCTTACATGGGCGCCGTTACTTGACACGACCCCGACCTTATTGGGATTCGTCCTGGAATACATCTGACGGGCATCTCCTACAAGCTTGCCCTTTTCTGAGAACGTCACATAAAGCGCGTCCGCGTCCGGGGCTACGACATCATAGAGCTTGCCGATATTAAGGTTCAGCACGGCGTTTGCCCTGCCTCCCACTCCGTCGGCACGCAGATCGGACACAAGGACTATCTCCCCGCGCTCGCTCTTGACCACTATTGCGACGGTATCGGACGCCTGAAAACCGAAGTTCTTTACTTCGGCCCTCATCATGATATTTTCGCTGGCTTCGAACTGTCCGTTATTGTTCTCATCGTAGAAAGTGACGCCTGCAACCTTCAGGACCGCGTTCTCCTGGTAGAACTTATCCGCGGCCGCAATACCGGACTGTTTACCGGCCTCGAAGGCGCCGGGATAGACCTGGGCCGTCATGTTCTGGTAGCCCTCGTTGTAGCCGCGTTTCGTCTGTTCGGCGCAACCGGCCGCAAAACCTTCATTCTGACCGGCGGCCCGACCATTCCCCTGTCCCTGGGCTCTTTGATCGGCATATTCCCTGTTGCTGTATTCATTATAATACGCGCTGTAGGCCGAGTTATAGGCCGACGAATAAGCTTCCTGGTAGCCCTGCTCTTTTCCCTCGGCATAGCCGTTGCGGTAGCTGATAGCGTACTGCTCGTCGTATGCCCACCGGTACGCGGTATTGTATCTTTCATTATAACCCTGCCGCTTGGCGTCATCATATGCCCGGCGGTAGCTATTGCGATAACCCTCTTTATAACCTTCGTCATAGGCGCGTTTTTCTTCCGGAGTCGCATACCCGCCGCGGGCCATCTCTATAGGGAGATCCATACCGCGCGTAAGCAGACCGCTTTTCTCGAAGCCGGCCCTCCTGGCAGTGGATAAAGCGCTTTGGAGTTCGGCTTCGCGCTGACTGAAACCGGCCTGATAGCCGGCCTTTTGACCGTTCGCGGCCTCCGTGACCGACGCATCAGACTGCCCTTTCGCGTATCCTGAACTATAGGAAGCGGCATCCTGCAGCCCTAATTCTTTAGCCGAGGCAAAGGCAACATTGTAGCCGTCGGTGTATCCCGCGTCATAACAGCGGCGCTGGCCGGCCTGTGTACCGTTATTAATACCGGTGTTCTGGCCTTGGGTGCTTCCGTTCAGTATTCCAGCGGACTGATTAACACCCCAACCATCTCTTTTACCGGCAGCTCGGCCAGCTCGCTCACCTTCATTACTGCCGTTCCTGCGCCCGTCCCATTCTCCGGAATTGATACCATCCGAGTAGCCATTCCGCCTTCCTTCCCTGACGCCTGCTTCGGAACCAGCCCTTATGCCGGCGTTACGAGCTTGAGTGGTATCTACAGGCTGAGGAGGCTGGGGAGGCTGGCTGCCGCCATTGTTGCCGGGCTGGCCGCCGTTATTGCCGCCGTGATTGTTGCCGGGCTGGCCGCCGCCGGGCTGCTGCCCATGCTGACCAGGCTGCCACCCTTGGGGCAGAGGTTTAGCTTGAAAATCCTTCCGCTCTAATCTGGTTTGCTCAATGGTTTCGCTAACATCCGACAGCTGCATAACCCCGTCGCTTGATGCGAATACCATGCCCGAAGCTATCAAAAGAGAGGGAAACAACGTCGCCGCGCATAATGTTTTTTTCATTAACATACCCCTGTGTCCCGGATTTCCGGAGAGTTGACTGGATAAGATATTGTAACCTAAGCAGCCAGGTAGACATAGAGCAGAAGGGCCCAGTGCGCCGGAGAAAAACGGCGCCCGGGATATAGGCCCTTTGGCCCCACCCCCAAAAGCAAAACCGCCGGAATTACCCGGCGGCTTAGCTCCTAAACGCCAAATCTCGAAACCTGCCCCTTTTCCCCGCGTATTCAACTGTATTCGCACCCAAAAAAACTCTCCCGGGACCCTTTCCTATTTTATCTTTCTGAATAATGTGTAAATATAAGGTCTCGGGTCGCCATTGGGATTTATAAACGTGTAGTCAAAATGCGAAATAAGTTCGAATGACGGTCCAAGTTTTTTGGACAGCTCCGCCACTGAATACCTGTGCAGGGGCAGCCCGGCGCATTTAGACGCGCCTGTCTTAGAGAATTCCAAGAATATCGCATAGCCACACGGCTTAAGGAAAGACCTTACATTTCTGAAATATCCGTTAATAGCGTCTTTATCGCGCAAAAAATGCAGGACTGCCCTGTCGATCCAGATGTCCGCCTTGGGCAGAGTGCGCGGCAGCGGCCGGGAGATGTCCCGGCAAAGAAAGTCTATTTTTCCTTTTTTATCGTTAACCCTCTTTTTCACGCGGCTTAAAGCCTCGGCGCTGATGTCGTTTACAGTTATTTCTGCGCATTTGAGGAGCAGTTCCTCTATCAGTACCGAGGTTCCTGCCCCGGGAATGAACACCCTGGCTTTCTTCAGCCCCGGGACCAGCTTCAACAATTTAAGCGTTTGAGAAGCGTTCTTTTCATACCAACCCAGATCCTGGTCTTCCGTTCCGGAAAATATGGCATCCCAATGCTTGCAATTAGTTTTCATGATTTTATCCTTAAACCGCAAAAAGTTCCGCCCTTTAACCCCGGCGGCTTCGCTTCCAAGCGCTAATTCTCAGGACCCGCCCCTTCTCCCTTTCCCTTCCCCGTGAGAAAACCGGAAGCAAAAGGGGAAGGACAGTAAGCTTATAGCGGCCACCGCCGCCCATTTTTGGGCAAGAAGGCGCATTATTCCCAACTACTCGCGAAAAACCGCCACGGCGCCGTAACCGCGGGCGCCCGGCGGGGGAAGAGGGGCAGCAGATTTTCTTCGCGCCGGGCTACGTTCCGCATAGATGTCGCAGGCGGAAATTATATAGACTGGCCGCAGAAAAAGCATAATGACGCCGACCAAAACCACCAGTTGAACTCCGGCCCAGAAATAGAATTTAAAGATACTGCGCTCTACGGGCGCCTTGAAGTCAACAAGGTCCGGGAAATAAACGAAAAACAATATCGTGCCGATATAGATAGCGATGCCTGTTATCCAGCACAAGCAGAAATAGCCCCTGCGCAGTATAGCCACAGCGGCGAACTTTTTGCGCACCAGGTCCACCGAACGCTTGCCCGCCCAGCGCCAGACCTTCTCGGGGATCCGGCCCAGCATCTGCACCCACAGGTTATAGCCGGCGGCTATGCAGGCCGCTGCAGCAGGGTGAAAGTAATTATTTCTTTTCAAGGAAGAATAATTTCAGGCTAAACCTGGTCCGCTTCCAGAAACCGGATAGCCCGGTACCCGGGGATGGGCGCAAACCGGAGGCCTCCGTCAGGACCAAAACCTCGTTATTTACCGCCTTCATTTCGCTGAGATAGTTATTTCCCATGGGACTCCGGAATCAATATTAAATAATATATTCCCACGAAAATGCGATAGCCCCCTACTAAAGGCGGTATCACTCTGGCTCCGCCCTGACATTAAGCTGGAACGGCCGGGAGCGGAAGGCACACCATAAACCACAAGAGACACCCGCTGCCTTTACCTCTCTGATTAAACAAAACCGCCGTGCCTCCCCGGCGGTTCATGACAAGCGCGGCAATTTCCAAATTAACGGTCAATGTGCCTCGTGCTTATGGGTCTTTTCCCCTTTAGCGGGCAGCGCGTGATGGATAGCCTTGAGCACTTCTTTTGTAGAAAGGACTTTTGACAGCGTTCCCCGGCAATTGGGAAGCTTGGAGAAACCCCGCACCAGCATTGGGTCGGCGCCTATGGCGGACAGCACTATAAACGGTATCCTGGAGGTTTTATGCATATTCTTTATGGCAACGGCCACGTCGTGCCCGGTCATGTCCCCTAGATTATAATCCAGAAGCACGAGGTCGGCCAGATAAGACAAAGCTATCCTAACCCCCGCCGCCCCGCTACCGGCAATTTGCGTCTTATACCCCGCGGTCTTAAGGCAATCCTCAAGCATGCAGGAAAGTTCTATATTATCTTCAACAATAAGTATTTTCATACAGTTTCGCCTTAAACGCAGCAACAGAAATCTGAATCGAATACCGTATTAAGTATTGTGTCACCTTATTTACCCTTGAGGAACAAGCGCGCCAGGGTGGAGCCTTCTTCGGCGGCCCAGTACAGCTGCCGCTCCGAGGTATCCAGTACCGCATATTTGTTCTTCGTTTCGAAGCCGGTCAGGATCTCCCCCCATTCCTTCTTCTGCCGCACTATAACCGCTTCCGCCGTTTTCAGTTTTTCCATATTTTATCCGACCCGGTGGATACAGGTGACGCTGCTTACCATCTTCCTATCTTGAGAACAGTACTGAATGAAGTGATACTTAGGAAGTCAGGAAACAGCGTCCCCCATGTCTCCCTTCTAACTGTCTCCCTATTTGTGGGATACGGAAGAAGTATGCGCGCGGCGCAGAAGCACTTCATTAATGAACGTCTGGTAGCCGATACCGCGATGTTTGGCCTGTGCATGCGCCCATGCCAACGCTACGGGATGGATACGGATATGAACATCCCGGTATTTAGCGGCGCCTTTTGGCGGGCGGCCCCTGGCGGGGCGTTTCACATGCAGGGTCCTCTCGATAGCTTTTTTAAAAGCCAGCGTTTCCTGCGGCGTGACCCGGCGCGCTTTTGAGAAATAAAATTCCTTTACTTTCTTCATACTTCTTCCTTTCGCGACGATTCGCGCGCCGCGCGCTGACGATCCTTATATTTCCCTTCGGCGGACGTATCGTAAACACAATGACCACAACTCTTTCCCCAGAGTCACCGATCAGCCATTGCCTGTGCTCTGCAGCGGAATGCCTCTCATCGTCCATTATCAAAGCGTAAGGGTCGTCAAAAGCAAATACCGCCATTTCGAAACTGATACCGTGCTTAAGGGGGTTTCGTTCCGCTTTTTCGTCATCCCATTCGAACTTCGTATTTATAGTGTACACCACAAATCAGGCATAGTCAAGGCCGCCTTTAACCCCCCTATTTTCCCCCAAAGAAGGTCAAAAGCAAAGACCTGCCCCCCCTCCTTCCTACTTCTTTTCCCCTATAGGGAGATTAAATGCTTCCGATAATAGACGTTTCCCTACAGCTGGCCGGCGAGGTTTCCATAGCTTATGGTCAACCTCTCTCTTAGTGTGGTATAAGTGATGATTGCCCGTCAATATCATCAAGCTCCGGAGTTGTTTTAATGGAGCTTCGCCATGCTGCTCTTTTATCTCTTCCAGAGTGTTATCGGCAGTTACCGGCCATTGACGCCCGAGATATTGTCCCTTGAACATGGCTATCAGTGCGTCATACACTTCATCATCACTCATACAAAATCCACTCCACCTTTTCCTCGGACTTGATAGGTCAAAAGTAAAGACCTGCCCCCATCCCCGCCGCACTATCCCCTAGGCGCTCTTTCATCCAGGTGGGACGCCTCACCGAACATTTTATAGAACGCTTCTCGCCTGTCCCTCGGCAGTATCTTTATTAGTTTCACAAGTGCTCCCCAGTTTTCGGTCATCTCGAAACCGGAGATATCAAAACCTTGTTTGAGTTTAAGTATTAGGATTCTTCGGTTCGTTGGCTTATGATGACTTGAGATACGCTCATACCCAAGCTCTCTCAAATAGCGCATGAAAGTTTCAGAGAATGCAGTGAACAGCCCCCGATTCTGGTATTCCGGGAGGATTCCGCTATTCCACATATAAAATGTCTGATGATCTTCCGCTTCGCCCATATGCCAGCCAATAGGTTGCCCTTTCGGATTTAAAAACAAAAACCACTCATGATGAATAACCGAGTAGAGTTTTCGCAGCGGCGCCATCTGCTGCCGGCGCTCTGGGGAAACCCTGAAACATAAGCAGTCATCCCCGGGCGGGAAGACTTTATTGTACGCCTTGCCGAGAAAGTCATAAACCTCTTTCGCGTCAGAAGGCCTTATGCAAAACCCCTCTTTTGTCTTCAAAGGAAAATATTTAGTCCTGATCCCGCTAATATTTAGTTTCTTGGCAATTGTTTTGTTCATAATTCTCCATTTACTAATCCCTAGGAGCCTGTCCGACATAAGGCTTTCATGGCGAAATTGACGATTTAAAGCCGAGCCGAAGCGCCGCGAAACGAGCACCCTCGACGGAGGTTGTAAGTTGAGCGGCGCAAAGGCGCAGGCAAAAAGCGGCAATTGCAGACGAAATTGCTTATGTCGGACAGGCTCCAAGCATACGGGGTATCGGGAGTAGCCCGACTTATCGAGTTATCATACAGCGTCCTCTATCCCTCCTGGCACCCTTTTCCCTATTCCTCTACAACTACGATATTCCACATCCCAGGATTAGGGTTCTTAATAAGAACCGCGCTTTGTCCGCGCCAGAGAATTGTGGATTTTATATTTGCCAGCTTCTTGAAGCGCTCAAGGCTTTTACATTTAATTACTACAGCGGCGACCTTGGTTGACCGGCCTGATTCTATGAAGAGCCGTATCCCTCCTAAACTAACGTCTTTCCCATTAAGACTCTTGCCAAAGACTTTTTCAAGTTTCGGCCCGTCAGAACCTCTCACGATAAGCTCTAAACCGGCGATAGTATGCGCCGTGTTCGGGTGAGGCGGAGGCGTCACGCGTTTTTTCGTGGGATGGGGCTCGTATTCGGTGAACCACAGGTAGATGTTCTTAAATTTGGGGCTTAAAAATGTCAGAAAGTTCCAGCCGGGAAGAGCGCTTTTGCTGTCTTTCTTCCAGGCGTAGTTCTTATGGATGTACTTGGCCTTTATGTCCTTCCGGGCTTTGAGGGCCCCGAAGTACCGCTTAAGCGGCCCTGTGTACCGCAGTGAAACGCCGGGCTTATCGATGGGTTCCCCGCCCTTTCCTACCCGGACAAATTCCAGGTAAACGCGCCCGGAACCGTGCTTGAACATTATGAAGCGGCAGAATTGCTTTCCCGGATGCTCGACCTCGTTTTCTGACAAAACGAAACCGGATTTCCCCAGGGCCTTGAAAAACCCGTGCCCGGCATCTTCCGTATAGCTATGATCGAAGTTTATGGATTTCATAATTTCAGTTCGTATAAAGACGCCCTGCGGCCTTTTCCACTGCGGCCATTCAGGCCATTCTGGCTACAGTAACGTACTTCGGGGTAAAACCGCGCGCACGGGCGAGTTTCTGATTGGCCGGCATGAAGGACCTGGTCTTGAATTCTACCGGCAGCCTCGATTTTTTCCACAGGCCCCAGAAGTGCTCGCTCTCTGCCACGATTTCGCTTTTAGATAAGTCCGGGGCGGCCCAACCCCACAATATCCAGTCGCAGTTCTCGCCAAGATAGTTCTTGCGCTTTACTATAGCTGAAAGGGTAACAGGCTTCCCGTCCTTGAAAAGGGACGCATGCCTGGCTTTTTTCATAAGCCCGACCGCGATGCGGAGCTCTTTTTTGAACGCAGGCCCGAGCTTCTTATACTTCTTTACGATCTCATTGGAACCTTTAAAGAAAAGTTTCAGCATTTTAACCTGCGGCAGACTGCCGGGGGCCAAGGTTTCCGGCAGCGCCACTTTCTTAACCTTTATCTGCGATGGCTTAGCGGAATAGATAATCGCCACATTATGTTTTGGCTGCAGTGATTTGCTCACATGCCACTCGTTCTTTATCGGCTCGTCGAATGTAAAGACCGCGTGGCTAGCCCCGGCAGGCCAATCCTTGTGCATACGGCTGAGTACCTTATTGTCCAGGTCTTTGAAATTTTTAAGCTTGTACTGCTCGAAAGTCCCTATCCGCTTCAGTTTTGTTGGTTCCATTTATACGCCCCCTATGATGACCAATATATTCATATAGTAGCAAACAAAACCGCCGGGCTTCCCCGGCCGTCTCAAATGACCTATAAATAATTACAATTTAGTATTCAACGTCCCTATCTCCCTGCTTTCTCTGGCTCCATCCAGTTAACCGTGCGGTAACCGGATATATCCAGTTCGCCTTTTAGCAGCACATGGGGGGCAAAACCCCATATCAAGGGAATTGTCTTATCGGCGAAACATTCTCTATAGTAGGCCAGGTTGCGTTCCGGCATGCCTGACAGTTCTAGCACACGTTCTTCCCTGACAGGTTCAAAATCCGACTCCGGAAAAATACGGGAGCTCCGGTTTTTACGAGTATTTTTATAAATAATAGACGGGAACGCAAGAACATCCGCGACAGGCACCTCGAACCACTCGCGCGAGTACTTGTGATGTTCAAAGCCGATAGCTGAAAGCGTTTCGCAGATCAAAAAAGGATGCATCAAGGAAAAATGGATCACATCGTTCCATAAAGCGTTCAGTATAGGGACCTTCGCATCCAACAACCATTCCCGGCCCTCATATTTCTTGACAGCCCCTGCATAGACCTCTGGGAGCCGCCCCCTAAGCGTATTAAGCGGATAAAGCCTGTCCCCGGCAAAATCAGGCCTTTTAGCGTGATAAACATATGTCTTCGGCATCCCCCTTATTCTACCAAAACAAAACCGGCGGGATTCCCCGGCGGCTCGGCTCTGTTCTGGGAAGTTACGCGCCTATCCGTTCAAACAGCACCCGGTCAGTCTGGAAATCCATATCAGCAAAGAACCGGTGGTAGGCGTCCATCTTGGCTGAGTTGAACAGGGCCACCCGGTGCTTGCCTGAATTTTTCAGCCATACAGCTTCCTGATATTTGATGCTCCGCCGTTCTGCCGGTGTAAGCCCTTCAAGCTTGGGATGCCAAGACATGTAATTGTCCGTAAAGCCGTACATGTTCTTCCGCGTGAAATATGCACCATGCGTAAGGAACTTGCCTTTTTTGAAAAAGAGCAGCGCTTTTGCCTTTGGCAGGAACTTCTTCACGTAAGGCTCAAGGTCATGCCTTGCGCTGTAACCGGCTTTTTTGCCTTCCTGTTTTATAAGTTTCCTATGTTCCAGGCGGGTATAGCGGACAAGCTCGGCCAGGTTTTTAGGCAGGCGAGAGGTGATGCCTGCCGCCGCCGGTTCAGGCGGAAGTTTCACCCCGGACTCCGGTGAAAAGCAGTAGAACATCTGATGGTATTTAGGGGACACCTTGAAGCGCAGCGGCTTCAGGGACTTCAGCGGAACCTGTTTAAAAATAAACCCGCAGTAAGGCTTATCTTCCGGCAGGTCCAATGAGTCCAGAAGCGTCTGGTCTATAGCAGAACGGTCCCCGACCTTGTAGGTATTCCCCCTCGGATCTTTCCTGTAAAGACTAATTTTTATTTTTCCCATATCCTCATTCTCCTAAATAACCCGGAACTCCCGGCCAGCGCCGCAATTAAGTATTGTGTCCCCGGATCCCTTCACATGCGCACTATGCGGATACGGTCAACTTTGAAGCCGAGGCCCGCAAAGAACCTGACCGACGCCTTATCGAAATGATCCAGGCCCACTACCAGCCGGCCCTTGGAGGCCGAGTTCATCCAGGAAGAAGCCTGATGCCAAACGCTGCGCACTTCAGCGGGGGAAAGACGCACGAAAGGACAATGCCAGGCGACGACATCGACCACCTCGCCTTTCTCCTTGTACTTAAACAATGAATAGAGCGCAACCGGCTTGCCCTTCTTGAACATTATCAGGGACCTTGTCTTTGGCAGGTACTTCGTTTCATATTTCTTTGCTTCGGTCAGGAAGAAGCCTCCCGCTTTAGCACCCCACTCCTTCAGGTAAGCCCGGTGCGCCAGCCGGTTAACCCGCTTTAATTCCGCGAAATTCCTGGGCGGGCGGGACTCTATCCCCGCGGCGGGAGCCGCTTTGCCGGAGTACCCGAGTTTTTTCCCGGTAGCGCTGGCGCCCAGGCGCAGCAGGCAGCCGGCAGGTATCTTTGCCGGGGGAAACTTGGCGAGCTTCAGCGTCTTCTTGAACTCAAAGCGGACGCTGGGCACCTCCTCCGACCAGCCATAGGCCGTCAGTAAAGCCTTATCTATGACCCGTGGAACCGCTATCTTATGTATCTTCCCCATATTCTTAAACGCGCTGGTTTTTTTCATACTGTTCCCCTTAAACTCGCCTTCTGCTCTATTTAGCCGCCCAGCCCAGGCCGGCGGTTTTCAGCATGCGCAGTTGCTTCGGCGTATCCCGCAGCATCCTGCCGGCGCGGTAATGCAGACCGAATATGATCTGCGGCGCATTGAAATTGCCGCGGGCCTTTACATCCTTTAAACATCTCTCGGCAAAGCCAGCATTATGCGCCACCCTGCAGGAGTCGGCCAATATTTTAAGGTCTTTTGCTTTTATCTCCTCCGTAACGCCCTCATACCGCTTACGGAAAGCGGCCAGTAGTTCCTTGTCCGATGCGTCCCGGTAAACTTCGCTATGCGCCAGCAGGGCGGCCGGCAGCTTCTTGCGCCGGGGAGGCTTGATCTTGGGATAGCCGACGGCCAGAGAGACCGCCGGAACTACTCCTTTAGGGAGTCTGCACATGCGCCGTATTTGCGCCATGCTGTCGAAGACCGGTCCTATATAGACCGACCCCAGCCCAAGCGCGTCCGCCGCCACGCACATATTCTGCGCGCAGATAATGGTATCCTGAAAAGCTATCCAGAAGGGCCGCAGGGACCGGTCGGCGGAATAAGGCGCGTTTTCCATGCGTGCCCACCGCTTATGCCGGTGCAGGTCAACGCAGAACACAAAATGCAGCGGGACTTTAGCCAAAAAAGGCTGCCAGCAGAACTTTGCCAGCTTCTTTATCGCAGCCGGCTTCTCTATCTTTATTATCGAATACGGCTGGAGGTTGCCGCCTGTAGGAGCATGGATCCCCGCCTCAACAAGTTGCGCTACCACAGCAGGCGGAACCTTTTTGTCTTTAAAAACCCTGCAACTGGCCCGGTCCGTCAAAAGCTTCAAAGTAGCGTTCATGCTTTCTCCCTTAATGCTCCCTCAATTCTACCAAAAAGAACCGCCGGGCTTCCCCGGCGGTGTTAATGACCGTCAACAATCAGTCATTTTGCGATCAGCTACCTATATCTCCTCGCATCTGCCCTCTTACCGCGCGGCACCGGAGGCTTCGGCCCAGATTCCCTGTATGCCTTCTGGGAAATTGCGGCGCAATCCCTCCATCTCGCCCGGCGAGACATGGCAATCTAGGACCTTGATGATCCCCCGCGTGACGCGCATGGGCTCCATACCTTTAGGCAGCTCCACAGCCACCCGGTCGAGGAACTCTTCAAGAGTGTGCATTCTCTCCGGCTTGTTCTTCGGCGTCCAGCCCGAATAGTACATCCCCATCATCAGCACCGGCAGCTGCGCCGCGAACTCCGCCGCCTCGTTGACCGGCAGCCTGTCCCGCATCGCGTGCAGCACGGCCCTCATGGCCCTGTATGCGTCGTTGAGGTTATTAAGCTGCAGCTCCGTTTCAACGCCTTTAAGCCATTCCCTGGTCTTAGCCATGGCATGGTCGTACATATGGGCGTTCGAGGACTCTGTAATGGTGTTGGGCCACTCCCTCGTTATCCGCTCAGCCTCCTGCCAGTCACCCTGTGACGTACCCGGCTTGGCGCCCCTTTTCATATAAATATCCCGCGCTACCTGCCTGGTGGCCTCATCAAGGTCCCCGCTGCGCAGATAGTCTGCGTAAGCCTGCGTGTAACAATGCCTGGCCGTGGTACTTATCTTCATATTTTTATTCATTTCCCCCCCTTTTTTAATACAGCGGGGCCCGCGCCTTAACAAAGCGGTTCCGCTGCCTAACTGCGTATCCGGAATATCGCCGCCACCCACACGGTCATATTACAAAATTACCAGAAAAATGCAACAGGCAGAGACTTATCCAGAGACTTATCAAACGC
This sequence comes from Elusimicrobia bacterium CG1_02_56_21, assembly GCA_001871115.1. GTDB lineage: Bacteria > Elusimicrobiota > Elusimicrobia > Elusimicrobiales > UBA9959 > UBA9959. The sequence continues at coordinate 76,548 of MNUR01000046.1, forward strand.
AAGATGAGCCTGAAATCCGGCTCCTGTTGCAAAACAGGGGTTTCCATCCATATTTTCTAACTATGACAGTAAATATGGACGATTCATTAGTAAGACAGTGGCGCAGTTGCGGAAGTTCCTGCGGGCGGACAAATACGCCTGGATAGAGATGACCGTGCGCCGGTTCGATTACTTTTCGCTATATCCCCGGTGCGTAAATGCAGCATGCTGGCGACTGGTTTTTCAAGGCCGCAAATAAACAGACTGCTCCAGCAAAAACTGCTCAACGGCAAATTCCCATGGCCAGAAATTATTCCAATGTTCGCTCCAGAACACGAACCCCGGCTCCGCGCCGGCCATATCTCTGCAAAGTATCCTGCGGACAACCCGCGAACCGAGTTTAACCTCGAGCGCTTCTCCGGAAAGTTCGAATATAAAAGGGAATATGTTTCAGCCTCCAGAACTGCCGGGCTTCCCCGGCGGCTCCGCTTCCCGCTAAATCACAAGACCTGACCATCTCCCCGAGCAGATAAGTTATGTGTCACCTTAACCCCCGAACATAACCCTGTGGCCACGTATAAGAAATATCTTCTTTTCGATCATCTCTAGTGAAATCAGGTCCTTCATATCTCCCCCTTTGGCTCGTTCACCTGCATATATCCTAGCAGACGAACCCGAGAAGGGATTGTCGGGCAAAAAACGCTAAAAAGTACTGGGATGGCGAGCGGGGTGTGGGGCGTAAAGGTCAACAGTAAAGACCTGACCCCCATAAGAAAACCCTGGCTGGTCCTTGCGGATCAGCCAGGGTTGGCAAAAGCAAGCTATTGGCTACGCGCGAATTAGAGTTTGATCTCTACTTCTACGCCGCTGGGGAGATCGAGCTTCATAAGCTCGTCCACCGTTTTCTGGGTCGGGCTGATCAGCTCGATAAGGCGCTTATGAATACGCATCTCGAACTGCTCCCGCGACTTCTTGTCCACATGAACCGAGCGGTTCACAGTGTATTTGCGGATACGGGTCGGCAGAAGCACCGGTCCGGCGATAAGCGCACCTGTGCGCTTTGCCGTGTCGATGATCTTCACTGTCGATTGATCGATCAGCCTGTAGTCGTAGGAGTTAAGTCTTATCCGGATACGCTGCTGCGCCGCCGGCTTATTCTCTTCGGTTTTTTTAGTTTCAGCCATATTATTCTATTATCTCCGAGACTACGCCGGCGCCCACGGTATGACCGCCTTCGCGAATAGCGAAGCGCAGGCCTTTTTCCATGGCGATAGGCGTGATCAGTTCGACAACCACTTCGGCGTGGTCGCCGGGCATGATCATTTCAACTCCGGGCTTAAGCTCTACGGAACCGGTCACGTCCGTGGTCCGGAAGTAGAACTGGGGCTTGTAGCCTTTGAAGAACGGCGTATGACGGCCGCCCTCTTCCTTGGTGAGAATGTAGGCCTCGCCGCGGAACTTCTTGTGCGGC
>MNUR01000017.1 GCA_001871115.1 Elusimicrobia bacterium CG1_02_56_21
TTCAGGCGGATAAAGACGGCGGCAGGGTGAAAACCAGCGATAAAGGGCCTTATGTTTACTGCTTAGCCTACTGTGAATGAAAGCCATTATTCTGTCTTTTCTTCTTTTTCCCGCCCCGTACGCCGCCGGGGAACCAAAAGCTTCTGTTGAAATAACCGACCGCTACGGGGCCCCGCTCCGCGCCTACGCGGCCTCGGAGTCGGCAGAGGCCTGCGTACCCGTAAAACTGCATGAAATTTCCCCCTGGCTGGTTCTGGCCACCGTGGCGGCCGAAGATAAGCGTTTTTTTCTGCATCCGGGGGTGGATTTCCGTTCCGTAGCGCGCGCCGCCTGGCAGAATTCAAAAGAGGGGCGCACCGTTTCCGGCGCTTCCACTATAACGCAGCAGCTGGCCCGCTCGCTGGAGCCGCGCCCGCGTACTTTTTTCGGCAAGCTTTCGGAGATGTTTTCAGCTTTCCGCCTGGAGGCGGCGCACAGCAAGGAAGAGATACTTGAGGGTTACTTTAACGGTGTTTCCTATGGCCCCAGGCTTATAGGGGCGGAGGCGGCTGCCAGGGATTATTTAAATCTCCCCGCCAGGGACCTCAGCCTCGCCCAGGCCGCGCTGCTGGCCGGCCTCCCTAAATCCCCCGTGAATTATAATCCGCGCAGGAACCCGCGGGCGGCTTTCGCCCGCCAGCGCTTTATACTGCGCCGCGCTCTCGACCTCGGCTTGGTGGGGGAGGAGAGTTACCGCCTTGCGCTGTCCGAAAAGATAGTTATCAGGGAAAAAGAAAGTTATTTTGAAGCCCCGCAGTTCTGCGACTATGCGCAGAGGCGCTCGGGCCCGGGCAGAATAAAGACAACCCTGGACCTCAGGGCTCAGCAGGCAGCAGCCGGCGCGCTTAAAAACCGGCTCGCGGCTTTGGGCTCCAGCCATCATATAACCAACGGAGCGGCGCTGGTTATTGATAATGCCACGGGCGGGATAATAGCCTGGGCCGGCTCCAATGATTTTTTTGATTCGTCCAGTTCCGGGCAGGTGGACGGGGTGACCTCCTTGCGTCAGCCCGGTTCTGCCCTTAAACCTTTCCTCTATGCCCTGGCCTTGTCCAAAGGCGGCAGGGCGTCCGATATTATAGACGACTCGCCGCTTTACGCTGCCGGAGGCCACGCCCCGCTCAACTACGATAAGAGCTATCACGGAAAGGTCCGCCTGCGCGAGGCCCTGGCCTGCTCCTATAATATCCCCGCCGTGCGCACCGCGCAAAAATACGGGGTGGGGGCTTTTCTGGCCAAACTTAAAGATTTCGGTTTTGAGTCTCTGCAGAAGCCGGCTGAATTCTACGGCGAAGGCCTGGCGCTGGGCAATGGCGAGGTGACTTTGCTGGAACTGGTTACCGCCTATTCTGCCCTGGCCCGCGGCGGGGTATGGCTGCCGGCCAGGTTCGAACTTGAAAAACCTGCTGCCCCCGCACGCCGGGCCATAGGTAATAGCGAGGCTTATCTTATTACCAGCATACTCTCTGATAATTCGGCGCGGGCCCCGGCTTTCGGGATTAATTCGGTCTTTAATCTGCCTTTCGAGTTCGCGGCCAAGACCGGGACCACCAAGGATTACCGGGATAATTGGGCCATAGGCTATACCCCCGAATGGACAGTGGGGGTCTGGGTGGGTAATTTTGACGGCAGTCCTATGCGCCGGGTTTCAGGTATAAGCGGCGCCGGCCCTGCGCTTAAAGAGATAGCCCTGGCGATGGAGAAGCTGTACGGTTCCAGCGCTTTCAGGCGGCCGCCGGGTATAAGGAGAATAAAAGTCTGCCCGGTATCGGGCCTCCCGCTTTCGGCTTTCTGTCCCGCCTCTATGGACGAAGTTTTCACGGCGAAAAATCTGCCTTCGGGCCGTTGCGGCGAGCACCGGCCGCCCGCTGAAGCGGCGGCAGCCCCGGTTGAAACCAGAATTTCAGTTAAATTCCCCGCCGACGGGGATATCTTCCGGCTGGACCCGCAGACCCCGCGCGCCGCCCAAGCGGTTTTTCTTAAGGCCGGCGGTGCCGTAGGGGAGATAATCTGGACTCTCGACGGTACTGAGCTGCCGGAGAGGGGGGAGAGCGTGGCCTGGGCCCTAGAGCCGGGCCGGCACAGCGTATTTTTTTCTGCCCTCCAGGGCGGAAAGACCTTTAGGTCCAAACCCGCCCGATTTACCGTAATTAAATAAAAAAACCTCCCGGCTTTGCTGCCGGGAGGTTTTTGCTTATCGGTAAGATCAGTTACTCTCTTATCTTGCTAGTCCTCTAATCTTCCAATCCTCTAATCCTCTAATTCGCTTCGGGGGCTGCGAGCTTGAGCAGTTCGAAGGCCGGGGAGGCTTTGGCCACCCTGGTGTTTTCAGCCTGGACGCCCGCGGCGGCCTTGCTGAACGGGGAGGTGATCGATGAAAGTTTGGTCACGTCCTCGCCGCGGCAGCCGTCGGAGGTGCAGACATTGGAGACGCGGCAGCCGTTCTTGTAGACATAGTCGTTCTCGCCGCGTACAAGTATTCCCTCTATCACGCCGGTTTTGGCGTTGAAGACGGCACTGCCGGAATTGCCGCCGTAAGTGTCAAGGTTGGCGACTATATAGCCGTTGGGGGAGGCGTCGCGCACGGTGGCGCCGCCCGCTACCTTGGTGGGCAGGCCGGCGGGATGGCCTATAACTACCAGCTCATCGCCGTTCTTTAAGGTGTCTTTGGTATTGTACTTAAGCGGCTCGTGGTTGGTAACCTTGCGGTCCAGGCGGACCAGGGCCCAGTCGGCGCCGGTGCCTACCTGCTCGCGGCCTATCAGCTGGGAGCAGCCGTAAACGTCATCGGCGGGCACGGTCAGGGGCATTACGCCGGCCGTCTTTACCGCGAAGCCGAATACGAACTTAGTCCCTTTGCAGGAATCTTCGGTCTTTACGCAATGACCGGCGGTCATTATGATGTCGGGCGCCACCAGGGAGCCGGAGCAGAAAGCGCCGGTAACCTGTTCGTAAAAAGGCTCTTCTTTGCAGAGGCCGTAGGACTGGGAGTAAGAAGTTGTGTCCAGCTTGGCTTTGTCGCCTTCGAGGGTAACGTCGTAGCCCTGGAAAAGGCCCACGGTTGAGTCGGCCAGCTTAAGCATTTCGGGGTCGGATACCTGGTAGATATCCAGCCGGTTATCATCTCCGTATATTACTTTATCTGCCGCAGCGGCTGAAAAAGCGGGCAGGGAAAGGCCAGTGGCGAGTAAGGCGAGTGCGGCTGCGGTGAATGTTATTTTCTTCATGTTTCCTCCGTGTGTGTTATCCGACTATTGGCCATAAACCTTTACGGCGTCCGCGTGTGTATGCCAGGCCAGACCCTGAGTTGACATTGGTCTAGTCTTGACCTAAATCAATTAAAACTAATTACGGATAAAAAAGCAAGCAAAAATTCCACCAGAGCTTTACTTAAAAAAACGTTACCTCTCTTTTTAAAAAATGTTAACATAATACTAGCCTGTGTCTGTGCCGCAACAGGGCCTATAGCCGTCAAACGGTTTCGTATTCGGCCGGCAAGAACGAATAAATGCCGGAAAACAACGCGACACGCCCTTGTCGGGTTGGTGATGTAGGATATAAGGGTAATAATTTAGATACGGAGGTTTTGATTATGGCTAATGAAGAAAAAAACAGGGCGCTGGAATCTGCTATCGCGCAGATAGAGAAGAGCTACGGCAAAGAAGCTATCATGAAGCTGGGCGAGCGCTCAAACCGCATGAAAATAGAAGTTATTCCCACAGGCGCGCTGTCGCTGGACCTGGCGCTCGGAGTAGGCGGCCTGCCCCGCGGCCGGGTTATAGAGATTTACGGGCCGGAAGCCTCCGGCAAGACCACTCTTACGCTGCATGTCATAGCGGAAGCCCAGAAAAGGGGCGGCATGGCGGCTTTTATTGACGCAGAGCACGCCCTGGACCCGGTATACGCCCAGAAGCTGGGAGTGGATGTGGATAATCTGCTTATTTCACAGCCCGACTCGGGCGAGCAGGCCCTTGAAATAACGGAGAAACTGGTCCGTTCCGGCGCGGTGGACATAATTGTCATAGACTCGGTGGCCGCCCTGGTCCCGAGGGCCGAAATTGAAGGGGAAATGGGCGACATGCACGTCGGCCTGCAGGCCAGGCTGATGAGCCAGGCGCTCCGGAAACTCACCTCGATAATCGCCTCCAGCAAGACCTCCGTAATGTTCATCAACCAGCTCCGCCATAAGATAGGCGTTATGTTCGGCAGCCCCGAAACCACCCCGGGCGGCCTGGCGCTTAAATTCTACTCTTCCGTACGCCTTGATATAAGGAAGATAGAAACAATTAAGCATGCCGATGTCGTTACCGGAGCGCGGATCCGCGTTAAGGTAGTAAAAAATAAAGTAGCGCCCCCTTACCGGCAGGCCGAATTTGAAATGGTTAACGGCGAAGGCATTTCTACTGAGGGCTGCCTGCTGGACATGGGCGTAGAAACCGGCCTGCTCGAGAAAAGCGGGACCTGGTATATCTATAACGGCGACCGGATGGGCCAGGGCCGTGAGAATGCGAAGAATTATCTGAAGACCAATAAAGACAAGGCTGTGGAAATAGAGAAAGAGCTGCGCAGCCGTTTCTTGCTGCCGGGGCTTAAGCCCACTGCCGGGTCGGAGAAGGTTGCAGCCGAAAAAGCGGCCGAAAAGGCCGCCGACAAAGCTTACGAGAAGAGAGAAAAAGCGGCTAAGAAGTAAAAGGCCTATTGATGCGCCCTCTGGCGGTTGATTTTTCGCGGCATCTCGGCATGGAGCGGGGCCTGGCAAAGAATACCTGCCTGGCCTATTCCGGGGATATTGAGGCCTTCCTGGCCTATTGTGAGGTCAGGAAGACCGACCCGGCCCGGGCTGAGGCGCCGTTTATTGAAGCTTACCTGTGGTCTTTAAAAAAAGAAGGCGGGCTGGGACCTTCTTCTATTTACCGCAAGACGGAGGCCCTGCGGTCCTTTTACCGCTACCTTCGCCTTGAGGGGAAGGCCGACAAAGATCCTACCGTCAATTTCCGCGCGCCCAGGCTGCCGCGCAAAGTTCCGCGCTTCCTCGACAAGCGCGCCATGGAGAAACTGCTGGGTTATCCTGCAGGGGACGCATTCGCCAAGGTACGGGCCGCGGCGGCCATAGAGCTGCTTTACGCTTCGGGCATAAGGGTGTCGGAGCTGCTCGGTCTGCGGCTGGAGTCGGTAAATTTCAATCAGGGCTGGCTGAGGGTTTTCGGCAAGGGCGCAAAAGAGCGCATGGTCCCGGTAAATGCGGCGGCGCTCTCCAGGCTTAAAGATTACCTTTCCTCCAGGCAGCGTAAATTCGGGGGGCAGGCTCCGGCGGACGAACTTTTTTTGAACCGCTCGGGGGGAAAGCTCAGCCGGGTGCAGATGTGGAAGGATATAGTTGCCCTCGGCAGGGAAGCGGGGGTGGAGATAAAGCCGCATCCCCATCTGTTCCGTCATACCTTCGCCAGCCACCTTGTGCAGGGCGGAGCGGATCTGCGCTCCGTCCAGGAGATGCTGGGCCATGCCAGCCTGAACACCACGCAGATCTACGCGCATATCGACAAGGGCGATATAAAGCGCGCGCACGAAAAATATCACCCGGATAAATAAACCGGAAAATCGGGGATCGAGAATCGGGGGACGGGGATTTAGAGCGGGGATTTATGATAGAAGACCAGAACGATATTTTGGATTCACGCATCAAGCTGCACGACAAGCACCGCTTCGAGATAAAGCTGGACATAGACCTGGACGCCTCCGGGAAAAGTTCCTATGAAGTGGAAACTTATTTCTTTGTTCCCCGCGCCCTCAATATAGGGCCGCATAATTACGGCAAGGAAAAATTCTACAACTCCAGCCAGCGCTATATCCGCTTCCGCACGCCAAAAATAAGCCTTGGCAAACTCTGCGCCCCGTCGCTTGAAACTTCCCCGCTCAACCGCATAAAGCAGGACCTGGGTAAAGCTCTGTCCGGAGCCGGGGAGCAGGACCTGGCCGACACTATCTGCGACGAATTCCGCCTGCTGGGCTGCATAATCCGCGGGGAGATCCGCGACTATGTTAAAGTGTTCGTGGAGGGGCTGGCTACCTACGATACCTCGGTGCCGGCGGCGCAGCGCAAATTATTCGTGGCCGAAGGGCTGGAAACTTTCCTGGCGGACCTTAAAAACCTGGAGACCGCCCTTGCCTCCGTTAAGGCCAATATTTCAGACCCTGCCGTGCCGGTTAAAGTTAAAGAAACTGCCGCCTTCTTTGACGAGTATGTAAGCCTTATCCTGGAGGAGTACCTTACCGCCCTCATAGAGGCGCTCAGGCGCAGCCCCGCGGTGCGGGAGCGCTTCGCGGACGTGGAGGCGGGCGTCCTCGCCATAGTTACGGCCCAGAACCGCTACCGCCAGGCAATGAAGTACCCTTCGGTCCTGGTGCCCGGCTCTTCCAACGAGGTTATAATCTACCGCCGCGGCGTCCTTAAAAAATTTATCTCCAGCGTGCTCTACCTTAAGGCCGAGTTTTCGGAGTGGGAAGGCCTGACGCAGGTGTTCTTCGGCCTGGCCGCGGGCGGGGCAATGCTGTTTGCGGTGCTGGTTACTTTGTTCTTCCAGAGCCACTTCGCAATGAACAGCATGCCTTTTGTTTTCGCCGTGGTGGTAAGTTACATTTTCAAGGACCGCATAAAAGACTGGCTGAAGCTTCTGTTCTCCAAGAACCTGACGCGCTGGATCTCCGACCGGAAGATAGATATCCTGGATTCTTCCGGCGGCGGCAAGCGCATCGGCCTGCTTAAAGAAGCCGTAACCTTTATTTCCGACCGCGACATCCCACCGGATATAGACCGCCTGCGCCGCCTGGATAATATAACCTCCGTGGATGAGGAAGGCAAGCCGGAGCGGGTGTTTAAATATAAAAAAGAGATATTGCTTTATCCGGACGTGATAATAAAGAGCCACGACCGCCTGCGTGACCTTAACGATATCATGCGCTTCAATATCCGCGAACTGGTAGGGCAGGCGGACGATTCGTCCGTGGATTATCCTTACGTGGACCCCGTTACCGGGGAACTGCGCGTTGCGGCCTGCGCGCGGGTCTACCACCTTAATATGGTGATAAAGTACACTTATTTCGACAAGGATAAAAAAGTAAATATTCATTACGAGCGCATACGCATAGTCCTCAATAAAGACGGGATAGTCCGTCTGGAAGAAGTGAAGCTGGCCTAGGGGGCAGGCGAAGCGGGAATCTGCCGGAGTCTGAATAATGGAAATCAACGCAATAGGCATAATGGGTTCGGGTCCCACCGGCGCGGGCGCCGCTGAGCTGTTCTTAAAGAACGGCTTCCAGGTGCGCCTTTACGACGATTTTAAGGATAGCCTGAATATAGCCCTGGCGAAGATCTCCTGGTCGCTTAAACAGGCCGGCCGCGAGGAGCTGCTGGGGAGTATAGAGGGGATACAGGATCTTTCTAAATTTAACGGGGCGGATATCGTTATAGAGGCCGCCGCTAAATCGGCCGAAGAGCGGAAGATGTATTTTTTAAAGCTCAGAAAGCACTTGGGCGAGCACTGCGTAGTGGCGGCCTGCTGCGGGGTGCAGTCTTTAAGCGAGGTTTTGCAATATTCCGAACTGCCCAAAGAGCGGGTCCTCGGTTTTCATTTCATTAATCCCGTACGCACCAACAGCCTGGTGGAAGTGGTGCGTACCGACCATACAAAAGACGAGTATCTGGAAGCCGCGGCCGGTCTGCTGCGCAAGATAGGGAAAACTCCGATTATCGTAAAAGACAATCCGGGCCAGATAGTGGAGCGCCTGACCCGGCCTTTCATGCTGGCCGCCCTCAGGCTGCTCGAGTCCGGAAAGGGCTACCCGCATGAAATAGACGAGGCTTTCAAGTCGGTCTCCGGAGCCCCTTCCGGGCCGTTCGAGCTTGCTGATTTCGCCGGCCTGGACATAGACTACCAGGCCGCGGAAGCCATCCACTCCGCCCTCGGAAAACCGGAGCGCCTCGTCCCCTCACCCACGCAGCTCCGCCTGGTGCAATACGGGCAGCTGGGCCGCAAATCCACTATAGGCTTTTATATCTACGAGGAAGGCCGTATTGTCGGTGAAAACCCCATACTTCCCAACATGATAAAATACCTCGGCCTTAAGAAGACCTTTAAAGAAGAGATCTTTGCCGAGCTGATGCGGCCCGTAGTGGAAGAAGCCAAGCTCCTCGCCTCCGAGATAATGGCCTCAGAATACGATATCGAAACCGCCCTTAAACTGGCCTTCGGCTGGCCCAAGGGGCCTTTCGCCTTCAACCGGGATATGGCCCACCTGATGGAGAAAAAGAAGGTGTCGGAGTTTGACGCGCTTGATACTTTTTAGGAAAAAGCTTGCAATGGAGGCGGCTTCGGGGGGCGCTTTCGGGATATTCGAGGTTTATGAAGGCGGCCGTATTGCCGGTTTCCCGCCTGCGTGCCGGGTAAAGCGGGGCATTGGTTCCAGCGGTGATTTATGCTGAAAAAACTTAAAAAAGCTTTTCTTTCATTTTTCCTGGCCGGCGGCAGCAGCGGGACGGTGCGCGAAATGAAGACCGCTTACGCCCCTGACGGCAGGCACAGGGTTAATTTCTTCCTCAGGGAGGAGGACGGGGTCTGCGGCTTCCGCGAGGAATTCTTTGACGATAAGATACTTGAGATGACCTGGCATCCGATGAGCAAAGAGCCGATTAAAGAGTATCCCGACATGGACACCGCTATAGCCGCCGCCAAGGCAGAGGTTTTCTGGCTGCACCTGGTGCTCCGCTGAACTTATCCGGAAAACGCAAAAAAACCGCGGGCAAGCCGCGGTTTTTTTATGGCCGGCCCGCCCGGGGCGGTCTAGCTTAAGTATCCCATCAGGCGGTAAATCAGCTTGGCGGTATTAAGCTCGGTAATATGAGACCCGCTTACCGGCGCCGCTTCCACTACGTCCACCCCTACCACTTTCTTCCTGTCACAGACCGCTTTAAACAGTTTTAAAGCGTCGTACCACAGAAAGCCGCCCGGCTGGGGGGTGCCTGTGCCCGGCATTACCGACGGGTCAAAACCGTCGACATCTATGGTGATATAAACCGTGTCCGTCAGTTCACGCAGGATATCCCGTTGAAGCTTCTTGAAGTCCAGGTTCTCGTGCATCAGGTGGGTTTTAACGTTCCCCGAGCTGACGAACTGCCGCTCGTCGGCGCCTATGCTGCGGATGCCTATCTGCACCACTTTATTGGTGAGCGAAGCCGGGTAAACCGCGCACGCGTGGCTGTGCCTGGAGCCGCAATAAGTCAGGCGCAGGTCGGCGTGGGCGTCAAAATGGAGAATAGACAGGTTCTTGTGCCGGAGTATGAAAGGGGGCAGCAGGCTCTGGGTGATGCTGTGCTCGCCGCCTATAAAAAAGGGGACGGCGGAAGTAGAAGAAATCAGCCTCTCCACTTCCCGCTCCAGGCAGGGGAAGAACTTCTTTTCTGACCGAGCGCAGTTAACGGGTTTCGAGGTGAAAATGCCTTTCTTCCAGGTCTCCTTTTTAATCTCCTCATCCCAGAGTTCGAGCTGGTAGGAGGCCTCTATTACGGCGGCGGGCCCGTTTTTGGTCCCTTTGCCGTACGAGACTGTTTTTTCATAGGGCACGGGCATTACTATAAATGCGGCATCTTTAAAGTCTATCTTTTTGCGGAGTATGAACTGGTTTCCAGCCGGTTTAAAGGGCATAAGACCTCCGTTGGCGTTTGTTTAAAAAATCCGGGCCTTTGCTTGACCCGGATTTTAAGTATATTTCGTGTTTAGAACAGGAATACCGCCGCGGCCACCACGGTAGTCCATGTATTTTCAAGGCCTATGGCGGACTGGGTGATGTTCCTGGTGGTAACTATCTTGCCGCTGAGCTTCCAGATCTCTTCTTTCTGGTCCCAGGTGGTTTCCCCGCCGAATTCAATCCCCTGGATGGTTGAGAGCATCAGCGCCGCGAGATCTTCGGAGTAGTCACCCGTCTTTTCGTCGGTTTCCCCGAAGGTATGGTGCTCGGAGATATAGCCGTAGTGTGAGCGGTCCTTGGGGATGGCTATGCCGACCGAGGAGGCAATAAGGCGGTGGTTCTCGTTGACCGTGTTGCGGCTCAGTACGCAATGCAGTATCTGGCCGTCACTCAGTTTCTTTATCCCTTTATGCAGCGGTATCACCTTGCAGTGGGGGGGGAAAATACTGGAGACATGTACAAGATTGTATTTGGCGATCTTGGCGTCCCTGAGGGCTTCCTCGAAACTGGCGAGCTTTTCTTTATGCCGGCCTAGGCCTTTTGTAAGGAATACTTCTCTGGGAACAGGGAATGTTGACATGGGATAATTATAATAAATTGTCGGGCAGGCCGTTAAAGAATTCTATCGCGGCAGCGAGCGAGGGGCAGGGGTCTAAAGTATCCGGCAGGCAGCAGGGAGGAGGATTTGCGGTTTAGCTTCAAAAAGTCGGAAAACATCCGTACTTATTGCCGGGAGGGGGGCCGCAGCTCTGTCCCCGCTGTTTTCCGCATCTTATGTCTTTTTGCGGCTGGTCCAGGTTATTTTTCCCTGAGGTCTTTTAATTTGTCCTGGTAGTCTTTCTCCAGGCGCTCGCGGGCTTCTTTGAAGCGGCGGGCCAGGTCGGTTTCCCGCGCGGCGTAGGTCTCCTGCAGCGCGGCTTCGCGTTTCTGCAGGTCGGTCACCAGGCGCTGCTCTTGTTCAAGCAGGCCCCTAAGCTTGGCCCTTTCAGCCTCAACCTGGGCGGCGCGCATCCTGCTGCCGTCTTCCAGGTCCTTTTTCCTCGCTTCGTGCTCGGCACGCAGCTTGAGGTCAAGTTCCTCCATCCGCTTGCCGGAGGCGGCGATGGTTTCCTTAAGGCGGCGGTTCTTCTCCTCAAGTTCGTCTTTAAGCCGGCCCACGCTTTCCGCGAGTTCCCGGTCCGTCTCTATCCGGGAGGCTTTGTCCGAGAGCACGGCCTGATAATTATTCTCCAGCTGGGCCTGCCTGGCTTCCAGGGCCTTTTCCTTAAGTTTATAGGCGCTGTCCAGCGCGGCCATAAGGTTCTTTTCCCGCGCGAGGAAGGAGTCTTCAAGGTCTTTTGCCTGGGCGGCCAGCCTGGCGTTAAAATCGTCTTTCATGTACTGCAGCTTGCGGAAGTATTCGCTCTGGTCGGCGCGGCGCGCCTCATCCGAGATTTTTGAAATAGCGGTGAGCTGGCCCAGATAGTTCTGCTCTATGGTTTTTATCTTGTCCAGGAACTCTTTTTCCAGGGTCTGGCGCAGGTCGCGGGCCTTCGTAAGGTTCTCCTGAATAAGAGCCTGCCGCCCCCGCTCCGTTTCGTCCAGCTTGGCGGCCATTATTTCCTGCTCTTCTTTAAGGCCGGTGATACGCATTTCCAGTACTCCGTTCTCCTCTGTTTCTTTGGAAAGGTTTTCCTCAATGGCTTTAAGCCTGGCCTGAAAGTCGCGTTCTTTTACGGTGAAGGTTTCCGTGAGGCGCTTTTCTGTGGCGGCGGCGGCGGCGGCTGAGATATCCCGGAATTCGTGCTCCCTGGATTTATAAAAACTTTTAAGCTCGGCTTCACGCTGGGCGGAGTTCCGCTGCTCTTCTGCCCTTGCCTGGGCTACCTGCGCCGCGGTATCGGCCGTAAGCGCCGCTTTGTCCTCTTCCCAGCTGCTCCTGGCGGCCTCGGCCTGAGCCTTTAAGGCGTCGGCATGCCGGCGGAAATTTTCGGTGGCTTCGGCTTCCCGCGCTTTAAGCGTTTGAAGGAAGCGTGCTTCCATTTCAGCCGCCCTGGTGTCCAGCGCGGCGCGCTCGTTCTCCAGGGCCGCTTCTTTTACTTTAAGCCGGGACCCGAGGCGCTCTGTTTCGGCTTTCAGCCGCTCGGCGTATTCGGCCCTGAGCGCCTGTTCGCGCTCATTGGCTTCCTCTTTTATCCGGGCGGCCCTGGCCTGTAAAGCGGCTTCTGAGCGTTTTAATTCCTCTTCCATGGCCGCTCTTTCGGCTTCTATAACGCCGCGGGTATTTGAATCGCGGGAAACCAGCGAGTCTTTAAGGCGCGCGGTTTCCTCCTGCAGGGAGTCTACCTTGGCCATAGCGGCGTCTTTCTGGGAGTTCAGAAAGGCGTACTGAAGCTCTATTTCCTCGTACTTCCTGGAGAGGCTCAGTTCTTTTATCTTGTAGGATTCCTCCAGCGACTGCCGGAACAGGGAGCTGCGTTCCTCGAAAGTTTTTTCAAGCTCCTGCTGTTTCTGCGCCAGCATATCCCCTATCTGCGCCCGCAGCTGCGCGGCTTCGCCCCTTTCCCTGGCTATGCTGCTTTCGCGCGCGTCCATGGCGCGCATCCGGCGCTCGGTTTCAGCGGCGAACTCAGCCAGGTTATTGGCGAACTGGGCCTCGAGATTCTTTTCTTTTTTCTGCAGGGCTTCTCTGCGGCGGGCCGTCTCCTCTTTGAGCTCGCGCTCCATCAGCTCGTGCTTTACCGACAGTTCCCGTTCCCTGTCCTGCAACTGGGCCTGCAGGTCGCGTCCCGCCGCTTCCAGGCCGGCTTCTTTATCAGTGTAGAATTGTTTAAGGTCCCCGTATTTAGCTTCCCACGCCTTTTCCCTGGCTTCAAGGTCCTGGCGGGCCTTGGCCAGGGCGTCTTCCAGCCTGCCCATTCTTTCCCGGTGCTCAGAATCGGCCGCCGCCATCCTGCGGGAGTACTTTTCCTCCAGGAGGTTCTTGTTGTCCTCGAGCCAGCCGGCGTAATGCGCGTAAAGTTCTTGTTCGCGCTTTGAAAATTCGGAGTTAAGCCTGTCGTTCAGGGCTTTGATCTCCTCCACCCGTTCCCTGCGCATCTGGCTGCGTATGCCCTCGGCGGCGATCTCCTCGCGGCTGCGGTAGTCCGCTTCCCGCTGGTCCAGCTTCTGGCGCCACAACTCTTCCATCTGGCTGGCGCGCTGCAGGGCTTCTTTTTTTGCCGTTTCGCGGCCGAGCTTAAGTTCCTCTATGAAGGTTTCCCTTTCGTTCTTGAAATCGGATTCGCGCTCCGCTTCCCATTTTTTAAAAAGGCCTTCCATCTCGAGGCGCAGGTTCTTTTTTTGGGCCGACAGCTCATTCTCTTTTTTTTCTATATCGGCTTTGAGCAGTTCGCGTTCGGATTCGAAATCGTTTCTCTGGCGGGAGACCGCGTCATCCAGCATTGTCTGGTATTTCTGCCAGAGCGCGGATTCTTTTTCCACGAGCTGGCGGGCCAGGTCCTGCTCGCGCTTGGCTATCCGCTCTTCCTGGGCGCGCATCAGGGCTTCAAATTCGGCTTCTTTGGCTTTGTTGTTGCGCTGAACTTCTTCAAAGCTGTGGGAACGCGTAGAGGACAGCTCCAGCTCCTTCTCCCTGAGTTCGGAGGTGAGGCGCAGGACCATCTTGGCCGAGTCGAGCTCGGTCTCTTTAAGAATGTCCTCGTAATCGCTGTTCATAATTAGGGGGAGAGGTCCGGGAATCCGGGCTTCAGCCGGCGGCGGCTTCTGCCTTTGTTCTCCGGGTTTTACCTTTCCCGGTCCCAGCCTTTCTCTAGCTGGCTTTAAGCTCTTTTGTCGCGCGCGTAGAGGTTTTTGGAGCGCCGTTTGTATCTGCGCGCGGTTTTCCCGACCAGGATGTTATTTCTGGCCGGACTTTTTGATGTATTCCTCTTCCTTTTTCAGGGCCCAGACGGTGAGGCGGTTGTGCTCATCGTCTATCTCTTTGAATTTGGCGCGGAGGGCGGTTTCAGTCTCCGCGCGCATTTTTTCTACGGCTCCGCGGCCGCGCTCCAGTTCGGCGTAGTAGTTCTTTTCCAGCTCGTCCTTCCTGGCGGAGAACTCCTCTTCCCGGCGTGCGCTCTCCGCGCGGTTTTTGGCGCGCTCCGCGTCCAGCTTCTGGTTCAGGATCATTTCCTTTTTTTCGAATTCGGCCCGGAGGGACTGGCGGTCGGAGTTCAGTACTTCCAGTTTGTAGGACTCCCACGTAAGCTGCTCGGCGTGGTGCTGGGCGTGAAGATTGTCTGAAAGCTCGGAGTATTTGGCGTCCAGTTCTTTCTCCCTGCGGGCCAGGTCGTTCTCGATCTCCTGCCGGCGGCGTTCCATTACTTTTTCGTGGTTTATAAGCGCTTCTCTTTCATGCGCGGCGAAATCTGAATCCAGCTTGGCCTGCCTTTCGGAGAAAAGTCCGGTTAAGGCCTGTTCCTTGTTCTTCATCCTGGTCTCAAGTTCGGCTTTCCTCCCTTCAAAGCTCATCTTCAGTTTCTCCGTTTCGTCCTGGAGCTTCTGCCACAGGGCGGCTTCAGCGGCCTTGAGTTTCTCCTCGAAATGGGTCTGGAGCTGGGTTTCTCTCTGTATCAGGCCGGACAGCCTGTCTTCATGCTCCTTGTCCAGGACCTCCCTGTGGGAGTTGATGGCCTGGTACATTTCTTCTTTCGCGGAAGCCAGCTTTCCAAAAAGTTCATGCTCCTTGTTCTGTAATTCCCTGTATAGTTTTAGCTTGAGTTCGCCCCGTTCCTGTTCGGCGTCCGCCCGGAGCTTGTCCAGTTCGGCCGCTTTGGCCTGCAGCAGTTTTTCCCTGGAGTGGAAGGACTCTTCGGCTTTAGCCTTTTCTCCGCGGATGCGTTCTTCCGCCGCGGCCTCCAGCCGGAGGATCTTGGCGGCGTGGGCTTCTTCGAGAGCCGCTTTCTCTTCCAGTATCTTAAGCTTTTCCCTTTCCATCGCGCCGGCGCGGGAGGAGAATTCGCCCACCATGCGCGCCTGCTCGTCGGCGAGCCGGACGCTGAAGTTCTTCTCCGCCTCTTCCGTTCTGCTGCGCAGTTTGTCTTTGAGTTCCTCTTCGCGCATTAAAAGCTTCTCTTCAAGTTTCTTTTCGGCTGCCGCGGCCTCTCTGCGCATCGCGGCGTCTTTCGCGTCCAGTTCCTTGCGGCGGGTCTCGGCGTGGAGGCGCAGGTTCTGCTTTTCCGCGTCCAGCTCCTTCTTTAATTCGGCCTCGGCCGCTTGAAGCGAGGCTTTGCCGGCTTCTTCCAGCTGTGCTTCTTTCTGGGCGTAGTTCAGCTTCATCTCGTCTTCGAACTGGGAAAGCTTCTGGTGCAGGAGTGAGCGGTGCTCGTAAAATTCAGCCTTCAGTTTTTCTTTTTCCTCGTGTAGAGCGGATTCTTTTTCAAGGCGCCACTCGTCTTCCCGGGCCAGCCATTCGGCTTTCAGCCTGCGCTGCACGGAGCCCACGCGGGTTTCCAGCGCTTTCTCTTTCATGGTATAGGCTTCTTCCAGCCCGGCCCTGAGGCTTTCCAGCCTGGCCTCATGCGCCGCCTCTATCGCTTTTCTGGCCTCGTCGCCCGCGGCCTGCTGGCGTACTGTCCACTCGTTCTGCTCTTGAAGCATCGCGGCGCGCAGAACCTCTTCGCGCGCGCGCATTTCGGCTTCCGTCTTCTCGCGGAAAGCCTTAAATTCCTCTTCTTTCCTGGCGGCTATAACTTCTTCTCTTTTTTTGAACCCGGCTTCCAGGCGGGCGGCTTCTTTGGCCGCCTCGCCGGCGGCCTGCCCGCGTATCTCCTCGGCGGCAGCGTCCCACTTCGCGCGGGCCTCTTCCATGGACTTTTCGTAGCGGGCGCGGATCTCTTCTTCGCGCTTCTTCACCAGTTCCACCAGCTGCCCTTCCATTTCCAGGCGCAGGTCTACGTATTCCTGTTCTTTCTTCTCGATAGATTCTTTCATGCGCGCGCGCAGGGTTTCAAGTTCGCCCTGGCTGGAAGCCCGGAACGCCGCAATCTCGGACTTCTTTTCTTCCTCGGCGCGCGCCATGCGCTCGGAGAAATCTTTTTCAAGCGCGCTCTGCCTTGCCGCGAAAGCCGCCTGCCTTTCCGTTTCCCTGGCGGCGGCCGCCGCCCGGACTTCGTCCACTATCTTTTCCGCTTCAGCGGACTTGGAAGATTCTGTTTTGCGGTAGGAGTCTTCAAGGGCCCGGCGGCGGGCCGAGATCTCCTCGTCGGCAGAGGCTTTGAGCGCTCCTATCTCTTCCAGGCGCGCGGCGGCTTCTTTTTCCAGAGCGGCCTGCCGGGCTGCCAGAGCCGCCTGCCTTTCCGCTTCCCTGTCCGAAAATTCCTTCTCTATTGCGGCCTTCAGGGCCTCTATCTTTTCAAAGCGTTCGTCTTCAAGTTCCTTTCTGAACTTTTCAAGCTGGGCCTCTTTCTGCTCCTGCAGTTTTGAAAGCTCCCGGGCCCGCGCTTCATAGCGCTCCCGCAGGGACAGCTCTTCCTGTTCGGCGCGCACGCGCTGGGAAGCGATAAGCTCAGCTTCAAGGCTTTCGTATTTTTCGCGCAGGGCGTTCTCCCTGGCGGCTAAATTATCCTGATGCTTGCTCAGCAGGCTGGCAAGCTCGGCCTCCTTCATTTCGGAGGCCTGGCGCTGCTCGTCTATAATGGTGAGTTTTATGCGGCCTATTTCGGCTTCGCGGGAGGCGAGCTCGTTTTTGAGCGCGTGAATTTCCTTCTCAAGCTGGGCGCGGGAGACGCGCCAGTTGGCGGCTTCTTCGTTGAGGATCTGCTCGCGGAGCTTGGCCTTAAGGTCCAGCTCCATCGCGGTCTGGGTCTTCCAGTTCTCTTCCCAGGTCTTTATTGTGCCCTGCCACTTTTTGAGGATCTCGGTTTTCTGCTCTACCTGTTCGGTAAGGGAGCGGTTGGTGCTGGTCTTGTTGCGGTTGTCCTCGCGCAGGCGGCCCAGCTCTTCCTGCAGTCCGTGGATCTTTTCCACGGCCCAGCGCAAAGCCAGCTTCGCGGTTTCCACGTCCGTAATAGTGGACGGGTCTAGTTTAGGTTCCTGCTCCATTTAAATCCTCCGGCTGAACTCTGGCCGTTTAGGGGAGTCCCCGTACGGCGGCGGTTAAAACTGTTAAAACGGAAATTAAAGGAATCTATATGAAATTCCTGTAAATATATAATGCGCCACAATGAAATTATACAAAAGGCTTGTTTATAAAATATTAAATTCTTGTTGCGGGGTTGCGGCTGGAGGGCGGGGGGAAACGGGCGTCTTTTGCGCGGGCGGGGCAGCTCTTTTCAGGCTGATCCCGGCCAATAATTACGGCCGCCCCACAGCGGGCGGCCTTGCCGAAACGAAGAAAGTTGCTTAAAGGGCTTAGACAGCAGCCGGGCGTACTGCTTTGCCGCTCTTTATGCAGATGGTGCAGACGTAGACAGACTGTGTCTTGCCGTTGAGCGCCACTTTCTGTTTCTGAAGGTTGGGCTTGAAAATCCGCTTGGTAGCTCTGTTCGAGTGACTGTAGGAGCTACCGGAAACGGGTTTCTTGCCGCAGAGTTCGCATTTATAGGACATATTTCTATTATAGCAAAATTCTTTCCTCCGTAAAAGCGATGTTTGTCTGCCACCCGGGCTTTAGGGCATAAAAAAGGCGCACCCGTGCTGCTGCCGCAGCAGGGTTTAGCCATCAAACGGTCAAAGTTGCTAGAATATCCCTATGAAATCGCATACCGCCTACCTCACTATAAATACCCCTGAGCGCTGCTCAATAGTCAATATTACCTCGAAAGTAGAGGCCGAACTGGGAAAAAGCGGGATAAAAGAGGGGTTGTGCCTGGTAAATTCGATGCATATCACCTCCAGCGTGTTCATAAATGACAATGAAAGCGGGCTGCACCAGGATTTTCTGGAGTGGGTTGAGCGGTTGGCCCCTTATGACAAGCGGGGCTATAAGCACAACCTTACCGGTGAGGATAACGGGGACTCGCACCTTAAGCGCACTATAATGGGCCGCGAGGTGGTGGTGGCCGTTACTTCCGGGGCGCTGGATTTCGGCCCCTGGGAGCAGATATTTTACGGGGAATTCGACGGCAAACGCGCCAAGCGCCTGCTTATAAAGATCATAGGGGAATAACTAACCAATGAAAAAAAAGATTTACTACCACGACACGGACCACAGCGGCGCGGTTTACCACGCGAATTATCTTAAATACCTGGAAGAGGCCCGCTCCGAATTCCTGGAAGAGCGCGGTTTCGGGGTCAAGAGGCTCCTGGACGACGGAATAGGTTTCGCCGTGCGCCGGCAGGAAATGGAGTACAAGTTTCCGGCCTTCTATAATGACACGCTGGAAATAAAGATCTGGATAAAAGAATTTACCCCTTATCGCATAGTTTTCGCCTATATCCTGCATAACCAGGAAGGCCGCCTTATAGGCAAAGCGGAAACCGACCTGGTCAGCGTCGGCCGCGACCTCAAACTTGCGGAACTTCCCGAGGAATTGAAAGCTTCCCTGGCGAAGGAGAGGGCGATCCGTGCCTCCTGAGGGTGCCCGGGTGGCCGAATTAGCAAAACCCTGCCGGAAGGCGAGGCTTGCTTAAGCGCCGAGCCTGAGGCTGGGAAGGGCGGGCACGGTGTTGCCCGACCCTGTTTTTGCATTCCGGACACCCGGACACCATAAGGGAGTGGGGTTAACCCGTATGGCCGCAAGTTTGCTATTATATTTTTGAATTTTAAGCGCGAATAGAATGAAAATACTCCTTGTTAAACCCGGGATAGCCCTCGGCGACCATATACAGCCGCCGCTCGGCATAGCCTATGTGGCCAGCCGCCTTCGCGAGAAGCACGAGGTGGAGGTCCTTGATTTCGGCCTGATGAACCGCCGGGACGACAGTTTTATCCAGGCTTTAAAGAAGTTCTCCCCGGATGTGGTGGGTTTTCAGTGCTATTCCCCGGAAATCGGCGAGGTTAAACGGCTTTCCGTAATGACCCGCGCCGCCCTTCCGAAAGCCGTTATCCTGGCCGGCGGCCCCCATCCCACCCTCTGCCCCGATGAAACAATGGCCAAGCTTTCCCCGGAAACGGATTATCTGCTCCGCGGCGAGACTGAAGAAAGTTTCCTGCTGTTCATGGACAAACTGGAAGGGCGGGGAACCCGTGAAAGCATTCCCGGCCTGGTCTGGCGCGAGAACGGGGCCGTAAAAATAAATGAAATAAAGCCCATCGCCGACATAAACGCCCTGCCTCTGCCGGCCTGGGACCTGATAAATCCCCAGAATTACCCGCCGGCCCAGCACGGGGCTTTCTTCGACAAATTCCCGATAGCCCCTATCGTCACCACCCGCGGCTGCCCTTTCGCCTGCGGTTTCTGCACCGCTCCCATCCTGAGCGGCCGGACCATGCGCAAGCGCGGCGCCGATTCCGTGATAGCGGAGATAGAGCTGCTTTATCATAAGTTCGGCATAAGGGAAATACATATTGTCGACGATAATTTTACGCTGGACAAAGCGCATGCGGTTTCTATCCTGAAAAGAATAATAGCGAGCAAATTGCCCATTTCACTGGCCTTCCCCAACGGCGTGCGGATAGGAACCCTGGACTCCGAGCTCCTGGACCTGATGAAGCAGGCAGGCACCTACCTTATTTCAGTAGGCATAGAGTCAGGCTCCGACAAGACCTTGAAGCGCATGGATAAACAGCTTAGCGTCGCTATTATAAGGGAGAAAGTAGCCCTTATAAAAGAGAAAGGCATAGACCTGGCGGCTTTCTTTATACTTGGTTTCCCCGACGAGACGGTGGCGGATATGCGGGAAAGCATCAATTTCTCGCTGGAGCTGCCGCTGCTGCGCGCTAATTTCTTCACCTTCCTGCCCCTGCCCATGACGCCGGTCACTCTTAAGCTGATAGCCAGCGGAGAGATAGGTGAAATGGACGTGGACGGACTTATTTTCCAGAAAGTTCCTTATGCGCCCAAAGGCGTTAGCAGGGAGCAGCTCAGGAGCCTGCAGCGGGAAGCTTTCCTGAGGTTCTATCTCCGGCCTGCTACAATGGTCAGGAATATCATAAAAGTGCGTTCGCTCAAGCATTTCGGCTATTTGGCCAAACGCTTCTACCACTGGATAGTGATGTAGCTCCGCTCCTGGCAAAAAGAAAAGGCCCCTTAACGGGGTCTTTCTGTTTACGGGGCGAGGTGGTCAGCCCTTAGCGGCCGGGTTAGCAAAACCGTGTAGGAGGCCTGAGCTTGCGTAAGCGCGAAGGCCGAGACGCGGAAGCGCGCGCACGGTGTGCGCGACGCTGGTTTTGCGTTCCGGTCAATAAGGGTTGGCCGGCATTGTGCGCAGCAATAAAAAAGGCCCCGTCCGGGGCCCTTTTTATTAATGCTCTTTCACTTCAGTCTTCTTTCAATTCCGTAACCGGCCCGAACCCGGAGAGCGGCTTGTCGAATTTTTTAGAATTGCCGATGACGAAGATCATTGCGTCTTCCGGCTTGAAGAGGTTCTGTGAA
Source organism: Elusimicrobia bacterium CG1_02_56_21 (assembly GCA_001871115.1). Classification (GTDB taxonomy): domain Bacteria; phylum Elusimicrobiota; class Elusimicrobia; order Elusimicrobiales; family UBA9959; genus UBA9959. The sequence continues at coordinate 20,277 of MNUR01000017.1, forward strand.
GTTTCAAGCACTGACTTGGAATCGGTCCTGGCGATATTCTCAACGTAATTATCCAGGTAGTCGGCCGTGTAGCCGTAGTATTCGAAAGAGGCCCGCTCGGTTATCAGTTCGAACGGGGTAGGGAACCTGAAGACGAAAGAGTTTACTATAGAGTCGCGCGCCCGAGCTACTTCTTCGGCGGGGCAGGCTTCCCGGGTCAGCAGCGCGTACTGGCGGAGCATTTCGGTAAGCGCCCGCGCGGTGGTGGCGGGGTTGGTTCCGCAATAAGCCAGGGAATAACCTAAATCAGGTTTCTTTGCCGAGTAACTGTAGACGGTATAGGCCAGTCCCTGCCGAGAGCGGATCTCCGATGCGAGGCGCGAAGAAAGTCCGCCGCCGAGTATTTCGTTGGTGACGGTGAGCGGGTATTCCAGCGGGTCGTGCCGCTTTAGCCCTTTCTGCAAAATAACTATATAGGCCTGCGCTATGTCCTTCTCCATATGGAAGACCTGGCGCTTGTCCCTGATTTGCACCGGCGGTATTACCGGGAACTTCACCTTGCCGCGGGGCCAGGCCCCGAATTTGGCTTTTAGCTTGGCTATCATTTCTTCGTAGGAAGCGAAGTCGCCGGCTACCGCCAGTATGATGTTGTTCGGTCTGTAATAGTTCGCGTGGTAAGCCCGCATGTCTTCTATCGTTACGGCTTTGACGGTGGCTTCCTCGCTGCGCCAGCCGTAAGGATGGGCCGGCCCGTAGAAGGAGCGCAGGGCTTCCCGCACCGCGGCGCGGCCCGGATTGTCATTGCGGCGGCGTATCATTTCCAGGGTCTCGGTGCGCCTGAGGTTTACCTTATCCGGCGAGAAAGCCGGGCGCATAAGTACTTCGGCGTATATATCCAGGACGGTGTCCAGGTCTTTTTTAAGGGAGGTCAGGTCGGCGCGGGCCTCTTCTATCCCTATATGCGTATCCACGGAGGCCGCCAGGAATTCAAGGGTTTTGTCTATCTCATCGGGTCTGTATTTAAGAGTCCCGCCGTCTTTGAGCAGGCCGGCGGTCAGTTCCCCCAGGCCTATTTTTTCCAGGGGGTCGTTGAGCTTGCCGGTGCGGATATAGGCCGTCATATGCACTACGGGCAGAGTGTTATCCCTCATCAGGTAAACCACCATGCCGTTGTCCAGTACTACGCGCTCGCCCTTGGGCGGTTTAAAGTCCACCGCGGCGAGTTCGGGAAGCGAGGGCGGCAGCGCGAAGGCCGGGGCGGCGCTTGGAAGTGACATCAGCGGTGCTCCTGTGGGCTTTGATTTTTAAGGCCGTCTTTTTTCTTCCCTGCGGGCGCTTTCAGGAAAACTACCGTGCGGTTGTCCCGGGTGAGATATTTGGCCGCTGCCCGGGAGATATCTCCGGGCTTGACTTTTTTGAGTTCTTCTCCGGCCTTCCAGTCGTAGCGCCAGTCGCCCATCAGCTGCTCGTTCTGCGCCAGGCTCATGCCCAGGCCAGAGTTGGATTCCAGCTGTTTTATCATCTCCGCCTGGTAGTTGTTGAGTATTTTGTCTAGTTCCCACTGGGTGGGCGGCTCGGTTTCGAGCTTCTTCACTTCAGCCATGATGGCCGCGTCCAGTTCTTCTACGGTGTGCGGGGCGTTAGGGGCTGACACAATTACGAACAGCGAGGGATAGCGGTTGCCCGGGGTGGAAGCTCCGGCCGCCGCGTAAAGTGCGAGCTGCCGTCCCTCCACCAAATTCCTATAGAAGCGGCCCGTCTTGCCGTTGGTGAGTACTTCGGAAGCCATGATCAGGGGATAGATGTCGGGGTGGTTCATGCCGGGGTTTTTAAACCCCATGCGCACCGCAGGCTGGGCTTTGAAGAACAGATTCACCAGCTTTTCCGCTCTCTGCGGCGGCTCTTTGGTGTAGGTCCGTGCCGGCAGCTCCCTGTATTTCCAGTCGCCGAAATATTTTTCGGCCAGTTTAATGACCTCTGAGCTGTTCACATCGCCGACCACGGACAGCGTGGCGTTGTTCGGGACATAGAAGGTACGGTAAAACTCCTCGGCGTCGGTACGGGTCAGGCGGGTGATATCGTCCATCCAGCCGATGGTAGGATTGCGGTAAGGGTGGGCAGTGAAAGCGTTGGAGATCAGGGTCTCCCACATCAGGCGGCCGGGGTCGGCCTCTCCCATGCGGCGCTCTTCCATAACAACGCTGCGCTCCCTGTAAAATTCGCGCAGTACCGGGTTTTTGAAGCGGTCAGATTCTATCGCCATCCAGGCCATAAGCCTATTGGAGGGCAGCGAGACCACGTAGCCGGTGTAATCGGTGGAGGTCATGGCGTTCAGGCCGTTCTCTCCAAGGGCGGTGTAAAGCTTCAGGTACTCGTCTTTGACTATCAGCTTGTCCGCTTCTTTTTCGGCTTCGGCGAGCTTATTGCGAAGTCCCTGCGCTCTTTTCAAATCAGGAGTTTCGGAGGATTCCTCTGCTATAAGTTCCTTGGCCGCTTCTTCTACGGAGTCCAGGGCCACTTTTTCCCTGGAATAATCCGCGGAGTTTATAGTCTGCGTTCCTTTAAAGGCCATGTGTTCAAAAAGGTGGGCCAGGCCGGTCTTGCCCTGCTGGCCGTCCACGTTCCCTACTTTGAACAGCATGGTGAAAGAGACGGTGGGGACGAAATTTTTTTCCAGGATAAGCAGTTTCAGCCCGTTCTTGAGCGTGTATGAGACCACCGGGGGGTATTTAGGGTCTGTTTCTGTTGAGGGGCTTCCAGGTACGCTCTTACCGGCGCCGGTGCCGCAAGGCGCTTTATGAGGAGAGGACTTTGTTGTTTTTTTCATGTCTTGCCGTGGATATTATACTATAAGGGCGGAAAACCCCGCTGCTGCGCCGGCTGTGAAAGCCTATCCCCATTTTTGGTACTATTTACAAAGACAGCAGGCCGGGCAGTCCTATCTTACGGCCGTTTTTGGGAGGAACCTTATGAAGAATAGATTTTTCGCGATAGCGATGACAGTGCTGCTGCTGCCGGCCGCGGCCTTCAGCGGCCCGGAGGTGAAGCTTCCGCCCGGAGTGATAAAGGGCGCTTCGGTGGAGGGCATAGACGAATATATGCTCCCTAACGGGCTCAAGATCCTGCTTTTTCCTGACCACAGCAAGCCTACTGCAACAGTAAACGTAACCTACAAAGTCGGTTCGCGTCACGAGAATTACGGCGAGACCGGCATGGCCCATTTGCTGGAACACCTTTTGTTCAAGGGCACTCCCAGGCACCCGAACATCCCGCAGGAGCTCACGGCGCACGGAACCTCGCCTAATGCGTCCACCTCCTACGACCGCACCAATTACTTCGAGACTTTCGCGGCCACTGACGAGAACCTGGACTGGGCTCTCGGCCTTGAGGCCGACCGGATGATAAACAGCAATATAGCCAAGAAGGACCTGGATTCGGAGATGACCGTGGTACGCAATGAGTTTGAGTCCGGAGAGAACGAGCCGCAGCGCATACTGATGGAGCGAGTAATGTCCACGGCCTACCTCTGGCACAACTACGGCAAGAGCATCATCGGCGCCCGCTCCGACATTGAGAACGTGCCTATAGACCGCCTGCAGGCCTTTTATCATAACTGGTACCAGCCGGACAATGCGGTGCTGACCGTAGCCGGGGATTTTGATCAGGCCAAAACGCTGAACCTCATAAAGAAAAAATTCGGCGGCATCCGCAGGCCCAAGCGCGTGATGCAGAAGACTTATACCCAGGACCCTACGCAGGACGGAGAGCGCCAGGTCATACTGCGGCGCGTTGGAGACACGCAGGCGGTAATGGCCGCTTATCACGTTCCCGCCTCTTCCGTTAAGGACAGCGTGGCACTGGATATGCTGGCCTATGTTATCGGAGACACACCTTCCGGCCGGCTCTACAAGGCCCTGGTGGAGACCAAGAAGGCCGCGGCGGCCTATGCCTTCAATTACGATCTTCGCGAGGCCGGGCTGCTGATGTTCGGCGCTATCGTGCGCAAGGAAGGGTCTCTGGAAGAAGTGCGCGATACCCTGCTCAATATAGTGGAGGGCTCTTCCACGGTAAAGATAGATAAAGAGTCCCTGGAGCGCGCCCGCACGGACTACCTTAAGAATTTTGAGATTACGCTCAAATCACCCGACCGGGTGGGGATGCAGCTGTCCGAGTCCATAGCGGCGGGGGACTGGCGCCTCTTCTTCCTGCGGCGCGACCTGCTTAAAGAAGTGACTGTTGAAGATGTGGAACGCGCGGCCAAGGCTTATCTGAAGCCGAGCAACCGCACGCTCGGGCTCTTCTACCCTACGGAGAAGCCGGACCGCGCAGAGATTCCCGCCCCTCCCGATGTAGCCTCGCTGGTGAAGGACTACAAAGGCGGCAAAGCTCTGTCTGCCGGAGAGGCCTTCGATTCTTCCCCCGAAAATATAGACAAGCGCACCAGCCGCGCCACGCTCAAAGACGGGCTCAGGCTGGCCATGCTGCCCAAAAAAACGCGCGGTTCAAGCGTGCGTCTGGTCCTGAGCCTCAAGACGGGTTCGGAGGAGAGCCTTAAGAATATGGCCGCGGTCTCGGACCTGACCGGCTCTATGATAATGCGGGGGACTCTGCATCATACCCGTCAGCAGATAGAGGACGAATTCAACCGCCTGAAGACCCGCGCCAGGATAAGCGGCGGCGGCATCTCCCTGGAAACGGACCGTGAAAACCTGCCTGCGGCCCTTCGCCTTGCGGCAGAAGTTCTGAAGGAGCCCTCTTTCCCGGAAAGCGAGTTCGCCACCCTCAAGCAGGAGGAGCTTGCCGGTATAGAAGAGCAGAAAAGCGACCCGCAGGCCCTGGCCACCCAGAAATTCTACCGCCACCTGGCCCCGTATCCGCAGGACGATATCCGCTACAGTCCTACCTTCGACGAGCAGATCGCCAGGGTAAAGGCCGTCACTTTGGAGCAGGTCAAGGCTTTCCATAAAGAGTTCTACGGCGCCTCCGCGGGCCAGCTGGCCGTAGTGGGGGATTTCGACCCTAAAGAAATCAAGGCGCTGTCGGAAGAACTTTTTGGCGGTTGGGTAAGCCCCAAGCCTTTCTCGCGCCTGGTTTATAAGAGTGTGGATATCCCAGCTGAGAATATCTTTATAGAGACCCCGGATAAAGCGAACGCCAACGCTTACCTGGGAGTGAACTTTGCCATGCGCGACGATAACCCGGATTATCCGGCCTTGGCGCTCGCCGACTTCATGATCGGCGGCGGCTTCCTGAACTCCCGCCTGGCCGTACGCATACGGCAGAAGGAGGGGCTCAGCTACGGCGTAGGTTCGTGGATGTCCGTGAATTCTTTGGACGAGCACGCCAGGTTCGGATCTTACGCCATCTTCAATCCTAAGAACGCCGATAAGCTGGAGAAGGCCTTCCGCGAGGAACTGGCCCGCGTGGCGACCGACGGCTTCACCAAGGAAGAGCTGGACCAGGCCAGGGACGGCTGGCTGCAGAGCCATAAAATGGCCCGCGCCAACGACGCCAGACTGGTCTCGAAGCTGGCTTCTAACGAATACCTGGGCCGCAGCATGGCATGGGACGGAGACCTGGAAAAGAAGGTTGCCGGGCTTACTCCGGAACTGGTCAGGGACGCCTTCAAACGCCACGTCGCTCTGGATAAGATATCCTTTGTAATGGCCGGCGACTTTGCCAAGGCCAAGGCAGAAGCGGCGGCTCCCGCCAAGTAATACCTTCGCAGCCCGAGAAAAGACACGCGCCCTAATGGCGCGTGTTTTTTTATTTCCGCCACGGAGTTAATTTCTCCCGCCGCTCGGTGGCCCAGTACCGCAAAGAGCTGAGCCTCGCAGCCTCCGGCGACCGGTAAAACATAAAAATTCTATAGACTTAGCCAGGCAAACCCCATCTTTTGATCACGACAGCCCCTTGTCGCGTTCATCTGCTAGGCTATTTAAGGCAAAGCGCAATATTCTTTTAGTTGGGGGGCAGGATGTGCGCTAAAGAGGGGTGTCCGCCGAAACGGAAAGAGGCCCGGCTACCGGGTCGAATGGCCTGCGGTCGCGTGACGTCGCATGTCCAAAAGCATCCTACCGCGCCAGAAATCCCGCCGCCAGCCCGTTGTCTCAAATAGTCCTCGCTAACCTGCCGGAATTCGAACACTGGCTGAAAAACCCGCCCGATTCACGGCCCCGACCCCATCCAGCCATACTAACAGCCCTTGAGAAATTCGTGGAATGCGGCGTTATGCGCTACGGGGTGGTGTGGTTCTTCTGACCCGAATGCGGCAGGGACATGTTTGTGGCCTTCTCATGCAAGCGCCGCGGCGTCTGCCCCAGTTGCGACGCTAAACGCTCGGCCATTATAACCGCGGCGGCTATGGACAATCTGCTGCCGCCCGCGCCTTACAGGCAATGGGTGCTGGTGGTCCCCAAACGGCTGAGGTATTTCATCAATCAAAGGCCGGACCTGGCCGGCCACCTTTCCAAAATATTCGCGCGGGAGATAGACCGCTTCCTGCGGCGGAACAGTGCGGGGGTTCCCACCCAGCTTCATTTTATCCAGCGGTTCGGTGGGGCCCTCAACCTGCACATCCATGTGCACGCCGTGGTCTCGGACGGGGTCTTTGAGGTTAAATCCTCACTAGGCCGCAAGGAGCTGCTTCTTAAGCAGGTCCCCTATCCCACGGCTGAAGAGCTGGCAGCTATCGTAACGGCTATACGCAAAAAACTTATCAGGCGCCTATGCAGAATGGGCGCCTTGGACCGGGAGGCTGCTGCCAATATGCTTTCCTGGAAAAACTCCGGGTTTTCAATACACGAGGAAGTGGCTATTGCGGCCCGGGACAGGGCCGGGCTTGAACGCCTGCTCCGGTATTGCTCGCGCCCGGCTCTTTCCGTAGCGCGGCTGATCTATTCGGTCAAAACCAAAACGGTTATCTATCGCTGTGAAAAACAGGAGGGAAGAACTGAACTGTTAACTCTTACGCCCATTGAGTTCCTGCGGCGCTGGGGCCTGCTGATGCCGCCGCCTAATAAGAACCTGATCCACTATTACGGCGCACTTGCGCCAAGGTCTCCACTGCGGTCGCTGTTGGTGGCAAAAACGGCCAAAGAAACAGGCAGT
>MNUR01000063.1:0-6300 GCA_001871115.1 Elusimicrobia bacterium CG1_02_56_21
ATATTAACGGGGAGCAAGGCAAGAGCAGAGCGCTCCCTGCACCAATTCCGCAAATCGCTGTAAAATCGATGCGCGAGAATATTTTACAAGGTCCTGCACTGCTATCTGCCTAACTTTTCGCGCATACAAGGCCGTTGTTCCAGCGGCCAAATCCCAAAAAATGTCCTTCCGCCAACGCCGCCGACCCGATGGGTTCAACCGCCGGGGACAACTGCCGCGAAATGGCACATATATCGATATTTCGGACTACGCCGGGGCGGCCGCCCAGAAGCTCCCGTCATAATGCCCCGCCAAATCGTCCATAAGCAGCCGGGCCAAGGCTACCCTGGCAAATTTCTTCCATATGCCTTTAAGATTCCTCTGGAAAAAAATCGTAGTCAAAGTAAACGCCAGAAATAAAATCATCAGGGATGCAAGCATAGCGTTCGCGTTGTGTCTGTAGCAGTGGTCCAAATGCCAATGCTGCGTAAGCTCGCAAAAACCCCGCGTTTCCTCGTCCCACCGCGCATGCCCCCATTTCGCAATTAATTCACCGTCCAGGTTTCCGCGCCCCTCCGGCGATATCACACACCACAGCCAATCCCTTACCGTCTGTTTGAAAACGAAATCCCCGTTTTTCCGCTTCCCCGTCAATTCTTTCTCTACCGACCGCACAACCCTGACATCCCGGCCAAGCTGCGTCCATGTGTGCAGCTCCCCTAAATCCCAAAATCTGATCTCCTCTGTCCCCACCTTCGTAATCCTGACCGGCGCCCTTTCGCACAGGCCCATCGCATCCTGGTATAACTCCCGGTTCGCCTGCTTCAACACTATCACTAAATGCAGCCTATAGCGCAGCAACTCTTTCACGAACGGCGCCTGTAAATAAAACGCGTCCAGGGTAATCGCATCCAAATACCGGGGATGCCGGCCTAAAAACCGCTTTAGAAGCCGCACCCCGGCGGCTGCTTCCGTTTCCCCTGGTTTTAGCGCTTCAACATCCAGCACAACGGCCGGCGTCACACCCACAAGCTGCAGCACCACATCACGGTGGTAGTACTCCGTCACATACTCATCGCCCGCCAAGACCCTGCGCGTAAGGCAGTGCCCGCAATCGTCCTTCTTCTGGCTTTTATATGTCTCTATACCGTCCAGCGCCGCGACCCAGTGGATATCCGGGAATAAACGCCTGAAAACTTTCTTCCTCTTGCACTGTTCGGCGATCATCCATAACAGCCTGCGCAACAATTTAAGATAAAGCCTGTCCAGCGAGTACGCCATCGTGTCAGCGGAGGGCTTGCGCGAACCGACCCAGCGCTCCCAGCGGCCCGGGATCTTAAACTGCGCCCCCAGCTGATTTAAGCTCCCGAACCGAACCGCGAATCCCCCGAATAACCCAAGGACTACTGAAGCGGTTGGCACAGACGGGTTTTTACGCCCGTCTTTCAATTTCCGGACAAGTTTGCTGAAGCCCCACACTTTGTCCAGATATTTTGCCAACCGCCCCAGGCCGGGAACGGGCGGCGACGCCTTACCGCTTTTGCTTGTTGCTGAACTCATTCCAGTATTCATCGCCTATTATCGCCAGCAGCCCCCTCGCTTCTTTATATGCCTCCGTTTTAGCTTTCATCGCTTTCACATACTCCCGGGGAACCGACTTCATCCGGGATTTACCGTCCTTGCTCTGGCTGAGATACCAGTTTATGTGATGGTACTTCTTGCCTTTTGCGCACCTGCACCCGCTTTTTCCGCAAGGATGCGCCATCCGTATCCAGCTGGCGCGCAGCAGTTCCTCGTCGGAATTAAGCATTTGCCTCAACCGCGAGATCGCCCGCTTAAACTTGGCCGAAGTTGGTTTTAGTATCATGTTATCCTCCTATCTTATATCTATACAAGATATAAGATAGGCAAGTCAAGCGTTATTTTGGGCTAAATGCGAATTTGCTGTTGGGTTTTAGGTGCGGCTCTCTGCCAATGGCGGCGGGCGGGAACTATTTAGGGCTTACGGAATTGGTGCTCAAAAGCCGGCCATGTGGTACAATTTAGGCATGGTCATCAAAAACGCTCATTGCCTTGTAACGGACAGCGGGGACGCTTTAGCCACGGAAGAAAGCCTGCGGGAATACCTGCGCCTTGTGGAAAAAGCTAGGCAGGAACACGGCCTTAAACTGCCGGCCTACGCGCTGTTGCCCGGCCGGGCGCTGCTTTATTTTGTCACCGCGGAAGCCGACCTGCACTCGGTGATGGGCGGCTTTGCCAAAGGCGCAAATTTGCCCGGCTACAAGACCGGGAACTGCAAATACAAGATTATCCAGCCGGAAAATTACGCCGCGCACCTTGCGCGCTATATACACTTTGAAGCCGTGAAAGAAGGCCTGGCCGAAAAACCGGAAGCTTATGAGTGGAGCAGCGCGGCCCAGTACCTGGGCGCCGCAGGAAACGCCGAGAAAGGCATTGTGCTGGGGACATTCTCGGCCGACGCCGCCGAAGCCGTCTCCCTTTATTCCGCCTTTATGGCGGAAACCGTGCCCGGGAAATTCCGGCGGCCCTTCGGCAAGAACCGCGACGCCGTGCTGGGCGACAAAGCTTTCCTGGCGGCCCATAACCCCCACGCCTCCTGAAAAGACCGGCCGGGGCTTGCGTGCGTTATGCTAAAATTTTATACTCTGTAAAAAGACGGGCGCGGGAGATTTATATTTATGAATACTATACTCATAGTTTGCGTAATCACGGTAACCGTGGCTTTTGTAGTGCTGGTAGTACAGGCCGTCCTCACCCTGCAGCAGATGCGCCATACCGCCAAAGCGATGGAATACCTCGCGCTTAACGCCGACGGGAAACTGACAGCGATGGACCCGATGATAGGCGCGATAAAAACAGCCTCCAGCGCAGTAAGCAGCGGCTGGTTCAAGATCGCCCGGACCGTCTACGGCCTCTTCTCAAAGGAATAACCGGACAATGAGTTTTCTCAACATCCTCAACCGCATCTACGACGAAGAAATACTGGCCAAGCTGAACTTCCTCAAGAGCATTAAGCTGTTTGACGGGATAAAGAAGCGCCTGATGATACACGTGCTGGAAAGCCTGCAGGAGCGGACCTATCTCAAAGGCGAGACCATCTTCGCGCAGGGGGACATAGGCCGGGCGCTGTTTATAGTGTTCTCGGGCAGGATAGCGCTTTCCCGCCTGGACGCGGCCACGCAGAAGAGCGAAGTAATAGCCGAGGTCCACCCCGGGGAATTCTTCGGCGAGATGGCGCTGCTGGAAGAGATGCCCCGCACCGCCTCGGCGCACGCCACCGAGGACACCAAGGTTTTCATGCTGTTCAAGATAAAGCTGGAGTCGCTCCTTTTCGCGCGCCCGAAGATAGGCGTGGTGCTGGCGGCCCAGCTGGCCAAAATACTCTCCGCCCGGCTGCGGGCCATCATAGAGAAGCCCGGCGACAATATTTAGCGGCGCCGGAAAACGGAAATGGCCCCCGATACAATACAGAAAAAGAATTACAGCCAGTTTTTGCTGCCGTCCTTTATAGGCGTGGCGCTGATCTATTTTATAGTGCTGGCCAAGAGCGCTATTTTCCCCTTCATCCTCAGCGCGGCCATGGCCTATATCCTGAGCCCGATAATAAAATACTTCGAGGTGCGCGGGATAAAACGTTCCTACGCGGTGGTAGGGCTTTACGTGGGGGCCGGGGCGCTGATCTTCATAGTTGTCTATTTGCTCCTCCACTTCCTGTCCTTCGAACTTGAATCGCTGCAGCAGTCCTGGCCGTCCTACGCCGAGCGCATACAGCATTTTGTAACCAGCCTCAATTCGAGGCTGGTAAAGAACTACCCGTTCATGGCCTCCCTGCGGATGGACCAGAAGCTGGACCACCTGCTGGAGCTGGTCCCGCAGTTCCTGCTTTCCCTGCTGCCTATGATGACGCTGCTGTTCATAGTTCCGTTCATCACTTTCTTCATGCTGATAGGCGGATCCGCGATCATAGACTATATGCTGGACCATATGCCCTCCCGCCACGCCGAGATAACCATGCACATAGCTTCGCGGATAGACGCCTCGCTGGGCAATTATTTGCGCGGCATCCTGACTGAAGCCTTTATTATTTTCCTGATAGCGTTTACGGGCCTGCTTATGATAGACCTGAACTACGCGGCGGTGATAGCCATACTGATAGGGATATCCAGCCTGGTGCCCTACCTGGGCGCTATCGTCGGGGCGGTACTGTCCTCCATAGTGGCTTACCTGCAGTTCGGGGCTATACTGCCCATAATAAAGATACTGGCCTTTTTCACCGGCATCCGCTTTTTTGACGACTGGTTTCTGCAGCCCTATATAATGAAGAAAGCCGTAAAGCTTAACCCGGCAATAATCCTGCTGGCCCTGATGGCCGGCGGCGAGATAGGCGGGATCTGGGGCGTTATTTTCTCCATCCCCGTGACCTGCATAATAAAGGAAATACTGCACATAGCCGTTGAACTGCAGGAGACAGAATTCCGCTGGAAGCCGAAACCCGAACCTACCCGCATCAGCATTCCTTATACTTAAGAGCTGATCTGCATAGAAAAAGAGGCGCTATCAGCGCCTCTTTTTTATTGGTATTTTTTTCTTCAGAGCCCCGGCTAGTCAGGGCGGGAGGAAGCATTAAAACTATGGGCAAGGAGGGAATCGAACCCTCATGATCGTGAGATCGCAGGTTTTTGAGACCTGTGCGTCTACCAATTCCGCCACTTGCCCGCCCCGCTATTCTACTAAATTTGCTACTCCCGGGGACCGGGGCCCTTAAGCAGCACGTCCAGCCGTACCGGGTCCAGGCCGAGGCGCTGCGCCTCGTTCAGGATGGCCTCGGTGATGCGCAGGGTCTTCTCATGGCTCTTGCCTCCGCCGTCGTGCAGCAGCAGCACATTACCGGCACGCACCGACCTTACGTACCCGGCCGTCATCTTCTCCTCCGGTGTTTTGGTCCAGTCGCTGCCGTAACTCCAGTTGGCGGTGCGGTAGCCAATTTTTTTGGCGGCCTCGCGCAGCCAGGGCGCTGTGTAGCCGTTGGGCATACGCAGGATGGAAGGCTTTTCACCGGTAGCTTTGATTATGGCTTGCTCCGCCTTTTTAACCTCGGAAAGGAATATTTTCTCGCGGTCCGCGGACTTGCCTATCTTAAACCAGTTCTTATGAGCGTCGGTATGATTGGCCACCAGGTGGCCCGCGTCATGCACATTTTTGGCCATCGCCGGCCTGGCGCGCACGGAAGAGCCCAGCATGAAGAAAGTGGCCTTTACCCCGCGCTTCTCAAGCAGGGCCAGCAGGTCGCCGGTGATGTACCCGGGCCCGTCGTCGTAAGTGAGGGCGAACCAGCCGCGGCGCTTGCCGGAGAGCTCTTTATCCGCCGCCGGGCAGGCGCCGGCCGCAAATAGAACTAAAGCAAAACAAAGGAGGAGGGTTTTTTTCATAGTCAGATTTCGTGTTTGTCCAGGTTGCGGAGCCCCAGCTTCCAGGGCAGATAGACCGCGGTTATATTCAGCGCGAAAAAGATGACCGCGCAGAGCGCCACTACGCGCAGGTCCCAGGGATGGGCGCGCCCTAAATGTCCGGCGAAATGCATCTGCACCGGCCAGGCCTCCACTCCTACCAGCAGGGCGAGGTAACCCATCGAGGTCGACATATACAGGAAGCCGCCGTAGGAGGACTCGAGCTGGTGGATATTCTCCACGTTGAAATCCGGGAAGATAGCGCCGAAACCTACGCCCATCACGGTTATCACCACCGCGGACACGACTATGGTGAAAGTGGAAAGCACCGAGATGAACAGGTCGGCATTGAGCAGGTGGTTGGAAATAGTAATAAGTATTGTTCCTATCAGAACGGCGGGGACCAGGGAAATGCTGAGTTTCTCCCTCATCACTTCCGCGGTCGTTATTGGCGCCGATTTAAGCAGCCAGAAACTGTTGCCCTCCAGGCTGACGGCCGGGAAGGTGAAACGCAGGCCGATAGCCGCCATAACGAAGCCCGCCACCCCGACGTTGAGGAAAGAGATCATGCTTTTAAGGTCGGGGGTGTCCAGGGGCAGCTGGCGGATGCTGAAAAGGTAGACGGCGATAAGGGCCGCTATAAGGATTATCTGGGACCAGTAGCGGGCGTCGCGCACCAGCATCAGCCGGTCTTTCCAGTAAAGAGTGAAATAAACGCGCAGGGCCGGGAACCTGGCGGCCAGGCGCTGCTCGGCCAGGGTTCCGGCGAGGCCCTTGAAGCGCGGCGAATTCTGGGCGCCGCTGAAGCCGCGCATATATAGCCGGCCGGAGAGGAAATAAATAGCGGCGTAGA
>MNUR01000039.1 GCA_001871115.1 Elusimicrobia bacterium CG1_02_56_21
CTGACTATCTCTTTCTCGGTGAAATGCTCCGTGGCGTAGCCCATGTCGTATTTCCCGCGCTGCGCCAGAAAATCCTCGAGCGTTGTGCGGCGCAGCCACACCCCGTATTTTTCCGGCTGCTCGAACAGGGGCGAGCCCGGCTCCAGAGAGAAAGCATAAACCCCGGCCCGGTTCACCTTCAGCTCCCGCCGCATACGCTTCATCAGGGCCGCTGTCAGCGCTACGTCGCGCCGGGTTTCAAAAGGCAGGCCGGAGGTAAAAGCGGTCCAGATATTAACGCCGAGCAAACCAGCCTTCTTCAGGGTACGCAGAAGACTGTTATTGGTATAAAAGCGGCCCCTGTTAAGCCGGCGCACCCGCTCCGAACCGCTCCCGGCAAAAATTGTCATTTTAGATTCAGGCCCCAGCGCCAGGCTGAACCATTTAAGGAGCCTGTCCGAAGGCAGGCCGCAGAGCTCTATCTTGAGCACGGGCCGGAATTTTTTCTTAAGCAGCAGCTTCAGTATCTCTATATAATGAGCGTAGGAAGGCAGCGGGTTGAGCGGCAGCTGTATCTCTTTTATCCCCGCGGCGGCCAGCTCTTCAAAATCCCTTACCACGGCGGCCGGGGGCCGCAGAGAAACGCCCTTCCGGCCGCAGCTCCTGCGCTGGGCGTCCTTTGCTCCGCCGCAGGCCGAACAATTGTCCGCGCAGCCGTGTGGGCCTGCAGGTAGGTGAACATCCCGTCCTCAAAACAGATACCCCGGCGGGGCTTCAGATTACTGTTGAGCACCAGGGAAAAACCTGACATAACGCTCAGGGCGAGGTCGGCTTTGCCCGCGGAATAAGAAGCCTTGTTAAGAACGACCCTGCCCCCGCGCCTCCAGGCCAGATTAGGTACCCCGCCCAGGCCGGCGCCGCCCGCTTTAAGGGAGCCGAGCAGCTTAAGCAGGGGAAGCTCCCCGTCGCCGCGCACCACATAATCCACTGCCGGATAACCTTCAAGTATTTCAGCCGCAAAACAGGAAGCGGTATAACCGCCCAGCGCTATTTTTATCCCGGGAACCGCGCGTTTTATTTCTTTGGCCAGTTGCAGCGCCCCGCCGGTCTGCCGGTGCCAGTGAGCGGGAATACAAACGAGCCTTACCCGCCCGGCTTTAATGAGAGCAGGCAGGTCGAACTCTCCTTTCGGCGCCGAAGGGAGGCTTATAATAGCCGATTTTAAAGAGTTTTTTTCAAGGTAAGCGGCCATGGACAAAAGACCGGCCGGCATTATGGGCAGCAGGTTCTTTTTTCCGGAAGGGGCTCCGGGGTATACAAAAAGGCAGTCCGTTTTTTTCATCGGCAAAAAGCGCGCGGTTTACGGAGTGCGCGCCGGGGCCCCGCGCGGGACGGCAACGCTACCGCTATAATACAATACTTGCGCGGGGTGCCGGAACGCGGTCATAAATGGTTAAATATATAAATGCACCCGGGCCCTGCCGGCAGCATAGTAAAAATTATGAAAAATATAGAAACCGTCTGTAAAAAAATCTTCTCCCTCGCGGGCAAGGTCCAGTGCGAAGTTATGGCCGAAGTCCGGGAAGGAGCGCTGACCCGCTTCGCGGACAATGTCATCTCCCAGAACGTCGCCTCCTCGTCGGCCGACTATATGGTGCGCCTGCTCGATAACGGCCGCACCGCTAAAATAAATTTCAACCAGGCCGGCGACGACTCTCTTAAGCGCGCCATAATTTCGGGACTTGAAATACTTAAAAAACAGAAAAAAGACCCGGCCCTGCTGCCGCTGGCCAAACCCCGCCCCGTCGCTCCCGGTAAAAATCTTTTCTTCAAAGAAACCGCTGAGCTGTCCCCCGCTTACCGCGCCGGCAAAGCCGCGGAACTGGCGAAAGCCTGCAAAAGATCCGGGCAGATCTCCTGCGGAACCTTCGAGAACAGCGCTTCGGAACTGGTAATAGCCAATAATTTGGGCCTGTTCGCCCGCCACCGGGAAACCTCCGCCACCCACAGCGTCACCGTCAGGGACCGCGACGGCTTCGGCTGGGCCGAACGCACCGCCCACGACGTCAATGAAATCCCTTTCGCCCTCCTCAACGCCTCCGCGCGCGCCAAAGCCGCCGGCAGCCGCGCGCCGAAAGAAATAAAAGCGGGCCGCTACACCGTCATACTCGAGCCGCAGGCCGCTTCCGACATCCTGTCCTGCCTCGCGGTTTTCGGCTTCGCCGGCCAGCTCTACAATGAAGGCCGCAGCTTTATCTGCGGCAAGCTGGGCAAAAAACTCCTGAGCCCCCTTCTTACCATCGAAGACAATGCTTTGGACGGAGCCGCGCCCGGAATGACCTTTGACTACGAAGGCCAGCCCCGCACAAAAGTAAAACTTATAGAGAACGGCATAATAAAAGCCCCGGTGCATGACAGGAAAACCGCCAAAGCCGCAAAAACGGCCTCAACAGGCCACGCCCTGCCCCAGCCGAGCTATATGGGCCCCATCCCCCTCAACCTGTCCGTAAAACCCGGCCAGGGCACCTTAGAGGACCTTATAAAGGGCACGGAGCGGGGAATACTTGTAACACAGTTCCACTACACCAATATGCTCAAAGAGCAGGACGTAGAAATGACCGGCATGACCCGCAACGGAACCTTCATGGTGGAGAACGGGAAAATAACCTTCCCAGTAAAAAACCTCCGCTTCACCCAGAACATGGTAGAAGCTTTCAGCAATGTAGAAGCCGTTTCCGGAGAAGCCGTCCCCTGCGCCGCCTGGGGAGCAATGGCCTGCCCCGCCTTCCGCATAAAGAATTTCAACTTCTCATCGTCGACCAAGTTTTAAGAAATCGAGGGTCGGGAATCGCGAATCGGGAATTACGGAAACGGAATTCACCGCGGAGACGCAGAGTACGCAGAGAGAAGATATTCCTCGGAGGGCGGCAGGGGCGTTGCCCTGCGAACCCCTTGGGGAGGGGGGGCCCCGCTTCGGGGGGGAACCGCGCAACGGTTCCCTTCTTCCGGGGTGAGCGGGGCAATGCCCCTGCCGGACCCCGACGGAGTAACCAGCGGTTCTTTATTTAAGGATTTAGTTTTAGGAGACCAACAATGTTCAAACTAGCCGCGAAAGCGATAGAAATAGCCCACAAACATAAAGCCGAATTCGGCGATATCCGCATAATAGAAGAACGCCGCCAGAACCTGGGCGTAAAGAACGGCGAGATCTCAAGCCTCACCGACCAGGTTACCCTCGGCTACGGCATCCGCGTCCTCTGCCGGGGCGCCTGGGGCTTCGCCTCCGGCAGCGTCATGACCGAACGCGCGGTAGCCGACACCGCCCTTAAAGCCATCGCCATCGCCAAAGCCAGCCGCCTCCTGATGGCCGGCCGCGTCCGCCTCGCTCCCGAACCCGCCTACACGGACTTCTGGCAGACCCCCTTCACCAAAGACCCGTTCACAATACCCGTAGAAACTAAACTGGACCTCATGTTCAAAACGGACGCCGTCCTCCGCAAAAACAAAAAGATCCGCGTAGCCTCCTCCGAAATGCGCTTTATCCGCGAGCACCAGTGGCATATGACCACCGACGGGTCGCGCATAGAACAGGTACTGCTCTCCTCCGGAGCAAACATCTCCGCCACCGCCGTAGAGAACGGCGACGTGCAGACCCGCGCCTATCCCTGCACCCACGGCGGCCAGACCCTCGCCGGCGGCTGGGAAATAATAGAAGCCATGGACATGCCCGGCCACGCCGAGCGCGTCCGCGACGAAGCCGTGGCCCTGCTCACCGCCCCAGCCTGCCCCGCGGGAGTAAGCGACCTTATAATCTCCGGCAACCAGCTGGCCCTCCAGATCCACGAATCCGTAGGCCACGCCTCGGAACTGGACCGCGTCCTGGGCTACGAAGAATCCTATGCCGGGAGCAGCTTTGCCACCACGGATAAGCTCGGGCATTTCCGCTACGGTTCCCCCATTGTGAACCTGGTAGCGGACGCAACCCTGCCCGGCGGCCTCGCCACGGCCGGCTACGACGACGATGCGGTCAAAGCCCAGCGCTGGCATATAGTAAAGGACGGAATACTCTCCGGCTATATGACCAACCGCGAATTCTGCGGCAAAATAGGCAAAAAGCGCTCCCGGGGCTCTTGCCGCGCGGACGGTTATTCCAATATCCCTATCACCCGCATCTGCAATTTAAGCCTTATGCCCGGCAGCACCCCTCTTGAGCAGCTGGTGGGAGAAGTGAAGAACGGGATAATGATGGAAAATAATATGTCCTGGAGCATAGACCAGAAACGCCTTAATTTCCAGTTCGGTTGCGAAATAGGCTGGCTCATTAAGAACGGCAAAAAGACCAAAATGGTAAAGAACCCCACCTACCAGGGCATTACCCCTGAATTCTGGGGCTCCTGCGATGCCATAGCGGATCACCAGCAATGGCGCCTTTGGGGCGTAGCCAATTGCGGTAAAGGCCAGCCCGGGCAGACAGCCATGATGTGCCACGGATCGAGCCCGGCCCGCTTCCGGAAAATAAAAATAGGAATGCACGGTTAAGCGCTTTAAGGCCGGAAAATAAAAGAACCGCTTCGGCGGTTTTTTTATTGACTCAACCCTGTTAAATATATAATATATAGACATCCTAATAGAAAAGCCCTCTTAGCAACAGATTTTTGGCCTCTTTTATACACTAAATAGCAACATTTTCAGGGTGAAAACCAAGTTTTCATGCTACTTGATTAAAAGTTACTAACATAAATAACGCATATAAAACAAGCACTTTATGAGTTTAGAAAAATCCTACTAACAGTTGTGGATAACTTGTGGATAACTTAACCGATATCAAGGAAATCTGGGAAGGCGTGATGAAAGAGCTGGGGGCCGATATAGGCTCCGAGGCTATAGATCTTTGGGTACGCCCGATCAGGCCCCTTGTCCTGGAAAGCGACTCCATAAAACTCGAAGTTCCGGATTCTATAATATACAGCACGGTACAGCAGCGCTATGAAGGGAAAATAATAGCCCTGCTGCTTAAATACACCGGCAGGACCCTTAAACTTAATTACTCAATGTCCCTGACCCCCACCGAGCCCCCGGCCCAGTCCAGGGCCACCCCGGCTTCCGTCGCCCTGCCGGCCAACTATTATTCTTTCAATCCCCATTACACCTTCGACAGCTTCATAATGGGAACCTCCAACCGCTTCGCTTTCGCTTCCGCCGAAGGCGTGGCTAAAACCCCGGGCCAGACAAACCCTTTCTTCATCTACAGCGCCCCGGGCCTGGGCAAGACCCATCTGCTGCACGCCATCGCCCACGGCATCTTCAAAAACAATACCAATGCTCGCATCCTCTACACCGCCAGCGAAAACTTCGTAAATGAATATATCGACGCGGTGCGCAGCGGCGGCACGGAACAATTCCGAAGCAAATACCGCAAACTGGACTGCCTGCTCCTCGACGATATACAGTTCCTCGTAAACAAAGAGCGCAGCGAAGAAGAGTTCTTCTACACTTTCAATTCTCTTTTCGAATCAAAGAAGCAGATAGTGGTTACTTCCGACAGGCCGCCCAGGGAGCTGGCCCTGGGGCAGCGCCTCATCTCCCGCTTCCTCTCCGGCGTGGTTGCGGATATAAAGATCCCCGACTTTGAAACCCGCGTTGCCATACTGCGCCAGAAAAAAGAACAGCACAAATACACTATTCCGGACGATATTATCACCTTTATAGCCGAGAACGTTAAAAAGAGCATCAGGGAGCTGGAAGGCTGCCTTATCACGGTGGGGAATTTCTCCACCAATATGCGCATACAGCCCTCTATAGACGCTGTGCGGGAAATAATAAAAGACCATATCAGCGACCCGGACCAAGACGATAAAAAAGTGGCCATAGAACTTATAAAAAGCGTAGTTTCCGATAAATATTCGATTAACCTGGCGGATTTCATCTCCAAGAAGAGAAACGAGAACATAGCCTTCCCCAGGCAGGTAGCGATGTACCTGGCCTGCACCCTGACCGACCTTTCCCTGAACGATATAGGGGAAGCCTTCGCCAGGGACCACGCAACGGTGCTCTATGCCAAGAATAAAATAGGCCAGCTGGTGCAGTCCGACCCTTATTTTAACGAGACTTTAAACCATATTATATCCAAGATAAAGAATGTTAATAACCAGCAGTAAAATGTTCAATGCGCGTTTTTTGTTAGCAATGTCAGTAAAACATGATAAAGTGTTAATAACTTTTCCCTATGCTGTCAGACTCATTAACACTATCAACAGCCTATCTTATAGAGGACTATGATGATGAAAAT
The DNA here is from genome assembly GCA_001871115.1 of Elusimicrobia bacterium CG1_02_56_21. Taxonomy (GTDB): domain Bacteria; phylum Elusimicrobiota; class Elusimicrobia; order Elusimicrobiales; family UBA9959; genus UBA9959. The sequence continues at coordinate 6,269 of MNUR01000039.1, forward strand.
AAACAGTAATCGTGAAACCCTGATAAAAGGGATACAAACCATACAGGCCGGGGTCTCTTCCAAGACCGGGACCATACCTATATTACAGAACTTCCTGATGGAAACCGAGGACAAGGGCCTTAAGGTGGTCTTTACGGACCTGGAAATGGCCATTAAGCACCATATCCCTGTAGAGATAAAGGGAGAGGGCAGTATAACTGTCCCTATAAAGAAATTCATGGAGATAGTACATAACCTCGGGGAAAACTCCATGGTAAACATAGCGGTAGATGAAAACAACCGCATTTCCATCTTAAGCGGCAAATCCAGGTTTAAACTGGGCGGCGCCCCCAAGAACGATTACCCGGTCATCCCGGACCTGGACGAGAGCAATTCCTTCAAAGTTCCCGCCAAGCTCCTGGCGGAAATGATCAGCAGCACCATCTTCTCGGCCTCCACGGAAGACGACAGGCATTTCCTTAACGGCTTGCTCTGGAAGTTTGAAAAAGACACTTTCTCCCTGGTAGCCACCGACGGCCGCCGCCTGGCCATAACCTCCACCAAGAAAATAAAAGCCAAAAAAGAATTCAAGGTTATAGTCCCCTCCAAAATACTCGGCGAGCTCGCCAGGTATATTAAAGGGGCCGGCGTAAAGGACGCGGAAGAAATAACCGTAGGGCTGTCCTCCAACCAGATCGGCTTCAAGCTGGGCAAGACCGTTTTCATCTCCCGCCTGGTAGAGGGCAACTTCCCCGCCTTCGAGCAGATCATCCCCAAGAGCCACGAGCTGGAGATAGAGCTGGACGCGGAAAAACTGATGGCGGTAACCAAGCGCGCGGCGATCTGCTCAAACGAGCGCTCCGGCTCCGTAAAGTACACTTTCAAAAAAGGCGCCCTGGTGGTCAATTCTTCCTCCCAGAGCATGGATTTTGAAGACGAGCTTGAAATAGCTTACGCGGGCAAGGATTTCCAGATAAGCTTCAATCCCAAATTCGTCCTGGACATACTGAAAGCGGCGGGGACCAGCGAGATAAAGGCGGAATTCACTTCCCCGGCAACGCCCGCGCTGCTCAGGGTGAAAGGCCGCGAAGACCTTATTTATATAGTGATGCCCCTGCGCACCCAGTAATATGTTCCTGGAGAAAAGGAAAGCCAACTGGACACGGGCCAACGAGGTCTGCTCCTCCTGGAAGTTCATGGGGGGGGTCGTCAACGAGAGGCTGGCCGTGCTGGACGCGGTCTGGAAGAAAGAGATAGGGCGCCTGGGAGACCACTGCACTCTGCTCGGGGTGGACAGGCACTTTATTTTGGTAAAGCCCGCCTCCGCCGCCGCCGCGAACGAACTGGCGCTGCGCAGCGGGGTTCTGGTGAAAAGCCTGAACAAATATTTCAAGCGGCCGTGGATAAAAGCCATAAAGACGTCAAACAGTATTTGAGACTACTTTTTCAGACATTAAAAACAGGAGTTTTACAGCCATGAACAAGACAGCCAACCCCAAAGAAGGAAGCAGTTACGATTCTTCCAAAATACAGGTCATGGAAGGCCTCGAGGCCGTGCGCAAGCGCCCGGCTATGTATATCGGTTCCACCGGCCTGCAGGGCCTCCACCACCTGGTCTACGAAGTCGTGGACAACGGTATAGACGAGATCATGGCCGGCGGTTGCAACAAGATAGAAGTTGTCCTGAAAGAAGAGAATGTCTGCTCTATCTCCGATAACGGCCGCGGGATCCCCGTGGACCCAATGAAGGAAGTCCGGGACCCCAAGCTTAAAGGCAAATCGGCCATGGAAGTGGTCCTGACCGTGCTCCACGCCGGCGGCAAGTTCGACAAAGGCGCTTACAAGGTTTCCGGCGGACTGCACGGCGTAGGAGTCTCTGTTGTGAACGCGCTGTCCGAGTGGCTGGAAGTGAGCGTAAACCGCGACGGGAAGAACTGGAAGCAGGACTACAAGCGCGGCAAGCCCCAGGCCGACGTAAAATCTTACGGCAATACCGAAGACCACGGGACCACCGTCACCTTCAAGCCCGACGCCGAAATTTTCGGGGAAGGCATCTTCTCTTTCGACGTTATTTCCAACCGCCTGCGCGAGCTGGCCTTCCTCAACCCCGGCTGCCGCATCACCATCATAGACGAGCGCGACAATAAAAAGCACACTTTCTTCTTCGAGGGCGGGATAAAGCAGTTCGTTAAATTCCTCAACACCAACAAGCAGGTCTTAAACGAAGAGCCCATCTTCGTCTCCAAGTCGGAGGGCGAAGTTATGCTCGACCTCGCCATACAGTACAACACGGACTATTCCGAGACCATCTTCTCCTTCGTCAATAATATCAAGACCATAGAGGGCGGAACCCACGTCTCCGGCTTCCGGTCCTCGCTGACCCGCGTTATAAACGACTACATTAAAAAGTACGACCTCCTGAAAGACAAGGAATACAGCGTAACCGGCGACGATGTGCGCGAAGGCCTCACCGTTATTGTTTCCGTCAAGATCCCCAACCCCCAGTTCGAAGGCCAGACCAAGACCAAGCTGGGCAACGGCGAGGTTGAAGGCATAGTTAAAACCCTTTCCGGAGAAGCCCTCTCCGTCTTCTTCGAGGAGCATCCCTCCATTGCCAAGGCTATCTGCCAGAAAGGCCTGGGCGCCGCCGAGGCCCGCGAGGCCGCCCGCCGCGCCAAAGACCTGTCCCGCCGCAAAGGCTCGCTCACCGAGTCCGGCCTGCCCGGCAAACTGGCCGACTGCCAGGAGCGCGACCCCAAGAAATCGGAGATCTTCATAGTGGAAGGAGACTCGGCCGGCGGTTCGGCCAAGCAGGGCCGCGACCGCGTTTTCCAGGCAATCCTTCCGCTGCGCGGAAAGATCCTGAACGTAGAGAAATCCCAGCTGGTAAAGATCATCTCCAGCGAGCAGATCCGCAATATCATCGCCGCTATAGGAACAAGCATCGGCGAAGGAGACGACGGCTTTAAACTTGAAAAGCTGCGTTATCACAAGATAGTCATCATGGCCGACGCCGACGTGGACGGCCAGCACATCCGCACGCTGCTGCTCACTTTCTTCTACCGCCAGATGCGCCAGCTGATAGAGCAGGGCCATGTCTATATCGCCCAGCCCCCGCTTTACAAAGTAAAGAAGGGCAAGTTCGAGTCTTATTTCGAGAACGAAGAGAAATTGCAGAAATGGCAGCTGAAAGAAGCCGTCTCCAGCATCACCGTAAAAGCCAAAGGCAAAGAGATGAGCGGCAAAGAGCTCACCGAACTGCTCGAGCAGGTGATCTTGGCCGAGAGCACCCAGCGCAAACTTGAACTCAAGAACCTGACGCTCGCCGACTACCTGAAATTCCAGGCCGAAGGAAAGGTCCCGGTATACCGCATAGAGACCGGCCCCGAAACCTACCGTTATTTCTTCGATGAAGCGGAATGGCTGCATTACGAGAACGAATATATAGTCAACCGCAAAGAAGCCATGGCCAAAGAAGGGCACCCGGTGACCGAGATAGAAGCTGAGGACCTTGGGCCGGAATTCCAGCCGCTCGGTGAGTTCACCCGCCTCAACAATATAGGCCTCAAGCTGAAGCCCATGGGCTACGCGCTTTCGGATTACCAGGCCGGGGAAGAGAGCAAGAAGCCCGATATCTTCACTATCTCCACCGAGAAAGCCTCGGCGGGAGCCAGGGACCTGAAGGGCCTGCTGGACGCCGTGATGAAAGCGGGAGCCACCGGCGCCAATATACAGCGCTATAAAGGTCTGGGTGAAATGAACCCGGAGCAGCTGTGGGAAACCACTATGAACCCGCTCAAGAGGAAACTCCTGAAGGTTTCTCTGGAGGACCCGGCCGAGGCCGAGGCTATTTTCACTACGCTCATGGGAGACAAGGTGGAGCCGCGCCGCGTGTTCATAGAACAGAACGCCCTCGCAGCCCGCAACCTGGATATTTAAGAGTTCCTGTTTAATTTTCAAGGAGCAGAATAATGGCAGAACCAAAAGACCTTACACCTAAGCAGACAGAAAACATGTTAGTTAACATCGTGGACCGCGATATAAGCGAGGAGATGAAGTCCTCTTATATAGAATATTCCATGAGCGTTATAGTCGGCCGGGCCCTGCCCGACGTGCGCGACGGCCTTAAGCCCGTGCACCGCCGCGTGCTCTACACCATGGACGACATGGGGCTGCAGCACAACAAGCCTTTCAAGAAATCCGCGCGTATCGTAGGTGACGTGATGGGCAAGTACCATCCTCACGGCGACGCTTCCATCTACGACACCCTGGTCCGCATGGCCCAGAAGTTTTCCCTGCGCAACCCGCTGGTTGACGGCCAGGGCAACTTCGGCTCCGTGGACGGCGACCCCGCCGCCGCGATGCGTTATACCGAGGCCCGCCTTTCCGGCATAGCCGGCGAGCTGCTGGCCGATATTGAAAAAGACACGGTAAAATTCACCCCCAATTACGACGGCTCCCTTACCGAGCCCTCCGTGCTCCCGGCCAAGCTCCCCAATTTGCTGGTCAACGGTTCTTCCGGCATCGCGGTGGGGATGGCCACCAATATCCCCACGCATAACCTCTCCGAAGTCTGCGACGCCACCATAGCGGTGATAGAGAACCCGGACCTTGAAACCAAAGAGCTGATGAAGATAATGAAAGGCCCGGACTTTCCCACCGGCGGCATTATCCGCGGCCGCAAAGGCATAAAGGCTTACTTCGAGACCGGCCGCGGGTCCTTCAAGACCCAGGCCCGGGCCGAGATAGAGGAGATGAAGGGCAACAGGGAAGCCATCATCATAACGGAGATCCCCTACCAGGTCAACAAGTCCGCCCTTATAGAGAACATCGCCGAGCTGGTCAAAGATAAAAAGATAACCGACATCTCCGACATCCGCGACGAGTCCGACCGCCGCGGCATGCGCATAGTCATAGAAATCAAGCGCGACGGCAATGCCCAGGTCGTTCTCAACCTGCTCTACAAGCATACCCAGCTTGAAGCCTCGTTCGGCGTCATCATGCTGGCCATCGTCGACGGCCGCCCCCGCGTGCTGCCCATCAAAGAAGTCATGCAGCAGTATGTGCGCCACCGCCGGCTGATGATAGTCAACCGCACAAAATACGACCTTAAAAGGGCGCTCGCCCGCGCCCATATCCTGGAAGGCTATCTGATAGCGCTCCAGAACATAGACGCGGTAGTAGAGATCATTAAGAAGTCCAAGGACTCCCAGGAGGCCAAGACCAAGTTGATGGTGAAGTTCGCGCTTTCCGATATCCAGGCCCAGGCCATTCTCGACATGCGCCTGCACCAGCTCACCCGCCTTGAAGTAGGCGCCATAGAAGAAGAGCACCGCGCGCTGATGAAACTGGTAGGCGAGCTCCGCGCCATCCTCGCGGACCCCAAGCGCGTCCTGCAGATCATAGTGGAAGAGCTCAAAGGCCTTAAAGAGAAGTACGGGACAAAGCGCCAGACCGAGATCACCGGCGAAGCCGCCGAGCTCGACATAGAAGACCTTATCCCCGAAGAGGACGTTATCATCACAATGTCCCACGGCGGCTATATAAAGCGCATCGCGGCCGACACCTACAAGGTGCAGGGACGCGGCGGCAGGGGCATTATAGGGTCGGACGTGAAAGAGGAGGACTTCATCGAGAAGCTCTTCATCACTTCCAGCCACGCCACCATACTTATGTTCACCACCCGCGGCAAGGTGTACGCGCTCAAGGGCTACGAAATCCCCGAAGGCAACCGCACCTCGCGCGGCAAAGCCATCGTGAACCTGCTCCAGATAAAGGACGAAAAGGTAACCTCTGTGCTGGCTATAGAGTCTTTCGCCGAAGCCAAGGGCAAAGAGGCGTTCATAGTGATGTGTACCCGCAAGGGCAATATCAAGAAGACACCCATAGGCGACTTCGCCAATATCCGGCGCTCCGGCATAAACGCGATAGGCCTTGTGGACGGGGATATCCTGACCAGCGTTGCGCATACCGACGGTAGTTATGAGATAATCATAGGCACCAAAGAAGGCATGTCCATCCGCTTCAACGAGAAGGACGTCCGTTCCATGGGCCGCAACGCCATGGGCGTGCGCGGCATCCGCCTGGGCAAAGGCGATACCGTCATCGGGATGGAAGTGGCCGAGCCCAAGTCCAGGAAGACGCTGCTTACCGTCTGCGAGAACGGCTACGGAAAACGCACCGACCTGGACGAATACCGCCACCAGCACCGCGGCGGCTCCGGCGTTATCACCATAAAGGCCACGGACCGCAACGGCGCGGTAGTAGGCGTCTATCTGGTTGAGAACAAAGACCACCTGATGCTGATGACCGGGAAGGGCAAGATAATACGCATGCCCTGCAAAACCCTGCGCGTCATCAGCCGCAACACCCAGGGCGTCCGCCTTGTGCGCATGGAGGAAGGGGACAAGATCGCCTCCGTAGAACCGGTGATAGACGACGGCGTGAAAGGCCTTCCGCCTCCCGCCGCCCCCGAAAAGAAGTAAAAGCGCGGGCTAAAAAAGGCGGCCGGGAGAGCGCAGGCTCCCCGGCCGCTTTTTACTTTAAGCAAACGGAAGGAACCTATGGAACTGACTCTTTTTATCTCAACCGCTTTTACCCTAACTTTGGTAATGGACCCGCTGGGGAATATCCCCATGTTCATGTCCGCGCTCAAGAACGTGGCGGAGGAGCGCCGCCGCGCGGTCATCCTGCGCGAGCTGTTCATAGCGCTGGGGATAATGGTCTTCTTTCTGCTGTTCGGGAAATACCTGGTTTCCGCCCTGTCCCTGGACCTTACCGCTATGTCCGTGGCGGGGGGGATAGTGCTGTTCATCATAGCCATGCAGATGATTTTCCCTGCCCGGCATTCCCCGCTCTCCGAAAGCCCGGAGGGAGAGCCTTTTATTGTCCCGCTGGCCATCCCGCTGATAGCCGGGCCCTCTGCCCTTACTACCGTAATGATTTTCTCGCTTAAGGATCCGGGGCGCATAGGGATGTGGTTGGGGGTAGTTGGCGTTTCCTGGCTTATAAACGCTATTATCCTGGCCGGTCTTTCGGGCCGTCTTTCAAAGCTGCTGGGCCAGCGCGGCCTGCTCGCCATGGAAAAACTGATGGGGATGATCCTTGTAACCCTTTCAGTGCAGATGATAATGACGGGCCTTAAAAAATTCCTCGCCAGTTAAAGCCGGCCTATTTAATTCATTAATCCGGTATATCCTGTTCGCGATTTTTTGCTTTATCCGGGCCGCGGGGCCATTGTGCCCAGGAGTTGCCTGGGCCTTCCCGCCCTTGCCTGGTCAATATATACCTGCAATACTATAGATATGAGGACTATCCTGGCACTAACAATAACCGCCCTGCTGGCCGCAGCCGCGCCCCTCCGCGCTGGTTCTGCTTTCCAGGATCTGCTGGATAATTCCGCAGTCTCCATAAACGCCCCTCTGCCTGAAATAGCTCCCGCCCGGGCCGACGGAACCATAGACATGGAGCAGTATCTGCCCCCGGATAATGATGAGCCCGGTTTTGAATGGGCCGGCAGCAATAAAGGCCTGGAAGATCATTTTATATATACAGGTAAAGAATCAACTTTCCTTAAAATCTCAACCGCGGATTCCGAAACCCTGGCTGACGGCAGCGGCAAATGCGCCCTTACCCCCGATACCCTTTATAAAACCACCGCAAAACCGGGTTTTGACGGAGAACATATGACAATAACCCTGGCTGCCGCGATCCCCGGCTGCCAGCTCAGCCGCGGCTTTGTTTATATGTCCCATGTTTCCTCCAGCTCGGCCGGCGGCGCCTGGGAACTGCCCCGTGATGTAAGAGCTTTTCTCGACACCCTGGCTTATGCCGAGGGAACCAATGACAGCTATAATTATATTTTCACCCACGCTACCTTCAGGGTTTATACCGACCATCCCCGCACGCGTAAATGTTCCGGCAGGCTTTGCTCGGACGCTTCAGGGCGCTACCAGTTCCTTTCTAAAACCTGGGACGGCCTCGCCCCCGGCCTGGGCCTTACCGACTTCACCCCTCCCAGCCAGGAAAAAGCGGTGGTAGAGCTGATCCGCCGCGGCGGCGCTTACCGGAGAGTGAGCAGGTCCCATATTTATGAAAATTTCACGGGCGCCCTGCAAAAACTTAACGGGATCTGGGCTTCTCTGCCCGGCAGCCCTTACGGCCAGCCTACCCACTCTACCGCCCAGCTCTGGAGGGTTTATAAAGCCGCTTTAGCCAAGTATTAAGGTCCTCTCCGGCGTGAAACAGGCCCGCCAGGCGCGGGCCTTTTCTTTTTGCGGTTCAAAACGCGTAATACGCAAAAATAATCCTCCGTCGTAAAAACGCTTTATTTCCGGCTATTTTTCCATTAGGCCTTGACAAGTCAAGTTCGCTCTGTTATACTCCAATTGTAGTCTTGATCTCTTTAAACGTTTTTCAGCGGCAGTTCGGTAAGGGCCCGTGGTTTACTGGTGTCTGTGTGTGAGTGTGCGAAGTGTGTGCGGTGTGCTGCGGCGTAGGCGGGCCCTTTTTGAGCGGTTGCGGTAGAGTTGGTCTCGGTGCGGTTGCGGTGTGCCGGCTTCGGTTGTGCGGTAGAGCCGGTCTCGGTGCGGTGCGGTGTGATCCCCGGTCCGTAGGCGCTTTAGGCGCCGCGGTTCCCCCGGGGCCCCGGTTGGCCCGCTTTTGGCGGCTCCCCCGGGCGGGTGTCCGGCCCTTCGGCGGCGTTTCGTGCCCTCTAGGTTCCCCGGCTCCCCGGCAGTGCGGTTACTGGCCCGTGTGCCAGGTGAAGAGCCCCCGTGGTCGGGGGCTCTCGCTTTTTATTGTGCAGCAGCCCCTGCTTTACTTACAATATACTATGCTTTCAAACCACAAACCGGGCAGAACACTCGCTTTCTTAACCCTATTGCTGGCCTTTAACTGGCTGAACGCCGGCGCGGCTGTCATAGCCGTCTACCATACCTCGGACGTGCACGGCTGGTATTCGGCCCGGCCCGCGCTCTGGGACAAAGAAAATTCCACCCGCACTATAGGCGGGTTCGCGGCTTTCTCGGACCTGCTTAAAAAAGAAACCACGCCGTACTTGCTGCTCGATTCCGGGGATATGTTCCAGGGCACTCCTGAAGGCATACTCACTAAAGGCATGGCCAGCATTGTCCTTATGAACCAGCTTGGCTATGCCGCCGGGGTCCCGGGCAACCACGACTACGATTACGGCGAGCCTAATTTTAAAACTCTGGTTCCCGGCGCGGCTTTCCCTTTTCTGGGCGCCAACCTGTACGCCAAAGACGGCGGGGCGCAGGCGGACTACCTTAAGCCGTATACAATCATAAAGAAAGGCGGAAAAAAGATAGCCGTGCTGGGACTGCTGGGTAAGCATACCGCCACTTCCACCCTGCCTGACAATGTCAAACACCTCGATTTCAGGGACGAAGCCGCGGAAGCGGCAAAATGGCTGCCCGTGATAAAAAAACAAAACCCGGACGCTGTAATAGTCCTGGCCCATCTCGGGCTCAGTGAAGAATACAGTCTTAAGCGCGCGGACATCTCCGTTAAAACATTCAACCCCGTCCCGCCTTTAAGCACTTTGTCGGTGGCCAGGGCCGCGCCGGGGATAGATCTTCTGCTTGGCGGCCATAACCACGCCGGGTTCCTGAGCGGCTACCGCGACCCGGTCTCCGGGGTCTGGTTCGGTGAAAGCGGCTACGGCCTTTCTTATGTAACCCGCGCCGAACTTTCTTTTAATGACGCTACCGGAGAACTGGAAGGGATAAAAGTGGAACTGCTCCCGCTCTGGACCGACCTTACCGGTGAGGATCCCGCCGTACTTAAGACCATAGCCGGCTTTAAAGCCGACGTAGAGCGGGAGATGGGCAAAGTGGTGGGCAGCGCCGCCACAGACCTGGGCTTTGCCGCTAACGGGCTGGATTCGCCTTTAGGGAACTGGGCGGCCGATATAATGCGCAAAGAAGCCGGCACTGAAATAGCTTTTCAGAATACCAAGGGCTTAAGGGCTGAAATAAGAAAAGGAGAGGTCCGCCTGCGTGATCTTTACCAGACCATGCCTTTTGAGAACACCGTGGTTACAATGCGCCTTAACGGCGCCCAGCTCAAGCAAGTCCTGGCGGATAATTTCCGCATAGGGAGAAGTTTAATGCAGGTCTCCGGCCTGGAAGCCGAATATAAGCAGGCGCCCGACGGGACAGCTGAAGAAATAATACTTAAGCGCGGCGGCCGGGAAATAAAACCGGGGGAAGAGTTTACAGTGGCCACCAATAACTACCTGGCTTTCGGCGGGGACGGCGGCGCCGCCTTCGGCGGCGGGAAAGAGATTAAAGACACCCTGGTTCCGGTGCGCGACCTGATGATAAAGGCTTTTTCTACGGGCCCCGTAAAGGCTCCCGCTACCGGAAGGATAAAAAGAATGGAGTGAGCCCCCGTACGCGGTAGATTAACCCGCCTGTGCGCCGGTTTTTTGTTTCCCCTCCCCATTGACTTTCAGCCGTCTATCCCATACACTATCTTTGCGAATATATAATTATGAAACTCTCAAAGCTTCTATACCTGCTGCTTGCACTGGCGCCCCTGGCGTCAGGGCCGGTACGGGCCCAGTATTTAGAGGAGTCCGCGCAGGAGGGTTCCGTCTTTTTTGACGGCGGCGGCCGCTACGCGCGGGCGGCTTCAGAGAACCCGGCTCCCGAAGACAGGGCGGCGCTGCTCGCCGAACTTAAAAAACATATCACCATAGACGATCACGGGAACCCGGCAGAAAGGGCGGAGCTGAACTCCATGCTGGCGAAACTGATGGAGAGCAAGACCGCCAGGGAACTCTCTGTGGAGTTCATACGGGAGGACGCTAAAATAGACCTCTCTTTCGAGGAGATCCCGAGTACCATTATTTACACCATAGACGGGAAGAAAACTTTTGGTACAAGCGGCGGCCATACGCATACCACCGAGAACCCGCCGTCGGTGCATATGAACAAAGCCTACATGGAAGCCAGGAAAAGGGGCGCACCCGAAACCCTCGCCCATGAAATGCTGGGCCATGCGCTGGAGCGAAAGAAAGCGGAAAAGGCCGGCGTGGAGGACATGTACCTTTACGACGAGAACGAAGAAGCCAATGCCGGCCTTATAGGCTGGACGGTAGGCGCGGAGCTGGGGAATAAACAGGACGGGGGCTGGGGGCCGATATATGTAAGCAACCCCGCGGACTACCACAGAAGGCTTAAGACCAACCTTCCTTATTATGCCGGAACCCTGAGCACCGAAGAAATGGAGGATCCCCTTTCGGCCTATACTAAACGCCTTGCAGAGGTGGAGAAACTGCTCCTTAATATCCCTATCCGCCAAGAGCGCTATATGATACTCATGAAAGTTTCCTATCATCTCCCGGAGCCGCCCCATAACCTGGAGGACTCGGCCTTCCTGACTGTAAGAGAGGGGATAACCGCAAGCAGGAACGCTCTGCCCGGAACCGAACATAACCTTAACAATATCAAAACTTACCTGAATAGCCTGATAAAGGATTATTCAGGGGAAAGGAGCGCGGCTAAAAAGAAAGACCTGGCTGATAAATCAAAAAGCGATTATTTTAAGAAAAAACAGGAAACCATGGATGAGCGCCGCCGGCAGCTCACCGGCCTGATGCTTTCCAATCCCGGAACCAATGACGATCCGCCCAAGCGCCCCGGCCAGTTCTCCTGGGCGCAGCTTCAAAAGATGACCGATACCCATAAAATGTCGGCAACCTGCCGGTGGCAACCATGAAAACATTTATTTTGAGCCTTCTTTTAGCGCTGGCCGCCGCGCCGCTTCAGGCCAAAGGACTCCCCGTGCAAAAGCCCCAGGAAAAGATCTCGGCCGCGGCGGCATACACGGTTCCAGCCGGCTGGACCATTTCCTACAGGACAGAACAGGGAGACGCGCAGGCAATTCTGGAAAAAGACATGCATATCATCACCATCCGGCTGGCCGGGGAAGAAAAATCCCGCTATAAACGCAGGGGAGATTTCCTGGCAGGGATGGAGGCCCGCTCTCACGGCGGAAAAAGAGCGGAGAAGCTGGGCGGGCTTAAGGTAGCCGGGCAGAACGTGATGATCTACCGGAGGGAAATAATAGTTTCACTGCCGCCTCCCGGCGAATTAGGGCCCTCCACTAAAACGGAAGAAGAATTCTGCACGGTGCAGGCCGGCAAGCGGTTTTTTATCCTCAGCTATTCCTACGGCGATTCCATCCCCGACCCGACCTATAACGGCCTCAAAGCCTGGCGCGGCCTTCTTAAAAGCTTCAAAATAAAACGGTGACACAATACTTAATTCAGAATTAAGTATTGTGTCACCGAATTTTTAGTTCTATTTTGGTAACAGGCAGGCCTTCGGCTATGGAGGCCGCGCCGGCCAGTTTGGGGTCTTTGGTGAGGAATATTATCTGCCAGCCGGTGCTTCTGTGGAAGTTAGCCAGCAGTTTGAGCGCCAGGCGCTCCCGCTCTCCGTCTAAAGTATAAAAAGGCTCGTCCAGTACAAGCAGCGCCGGCGCCAGGCCCTCCGGGCCCAACCGCGCGCGGCGCGCTATGGTAAGCCGCGCCGCCAGCATGAACAAGTCCCGCATCCCGGTGGAAAGGCTTTTAACCGGCCGGGTTATACCGCCAGCGTCGGTAACTGCGGCCCCTTCGGCCTCGAAACCGCGGAACTCGGCGTGAACTTCGGGTATTATAGCCCTTAAGGTTTCTGTCACTTCTTTGCCCAGGGTTTCAAAGGCCATGGCGGAAGTCTCGGCCAGTTTCCTGAAAACCCCTGAAGCTATAAGATAAGCGTCCGCCTGAAGTTCCAGGTCGGCCAGTTCTTCCTTATCCGCTTCCAGCACTGTCTCTACCTGGTTCAAGCGCTCGGGCAGGCCGCCAAGCCTGGCGCCGGAAACGGCCAGATTGGTCTGCAGGTCGGCTTTTACTTTATTCAGCGCGGCTTCTATATCCCGCGCCTGGCCGTCCAGGGTTTTAGCTTCTTTCTGCAATTGACCGAATTCCGCTTCCATGCCTGAGGCCGGAACTACGCCCCTGCGTTCCAGGTCCCCGTTCTCGGCGAACATCTTGTCTTTAAATTCATCCTCTGTCTTGCAGCTATTGCCGCCGGCCAGCGCCAGAACGCGCTGCTCCCTGTCCGCCGCGCGGGCTGAAAGTTTTTTATATTCCGAGACTTTGCCCTGGTAATCGGACTCATTGGTGCAGCCGTAAGGCACAAACCAGGCCAGCCCGGCTTTCTGCGCTTCTTCGGCTGCTCTCCTGAGACCGTCCCTGTTCAGCACCGCCGTCTTTACTACTACCGCAAGCGCGCCTAGTTCTGCCGCTTTGTCGCCTGAGGCCCTTACGGAGGCCGCGTATTCCGCCTGCACTTTAGCCAGGAAAGCCCGGCCGGCTTCAAGATCTTCGGCGGGGAAAGGCTCCTGCGATACCCCGGCCCAGTCTGCTGCCATCAGGGTAAGGAAAGATTTTATTTCTTCGGCAGTATGTATGCCCGGCTTCTCGGTGACAGAGAATTTTATCCCGGCCAGGACAGCCGCGCCTAAAATACCAGCGGCGGCGGCATAGGCCACGGTATTGTGCCCGGAATACGCCGCATAGGCGGCCAGCAGCGCGCCCGCGGCCCAGACGCCGTAGCGCAGGCCTTTGTTCACTGTCTTAAAAATTTTTCCCGGCGCCGAGGCATAGGTCCCCAGCTTTATTGCCAGCCCGGCCGCGCATTCGCTCTGCGGTTTCTGCAGCCTGGCTCTTTCTTCTAATTGTTCAATAGCCGTGGTTGCGGCGGCAACAGTAGCCTGCTTTTCACCCACTGTGGCCTCGGCAGCCGCAAGGTTCCTTTCGGCTTCCTGGTGCGCGGCCTGCAAAGCCCGGTATTTAGGCGTTTCGTCTTTTGCAAAAGCCGCTAAAGCCGCCATAGCTTCACGCGCTTCTTTCAGTTCCCTTAAAGCGGTAAGGCCGGCCATCACCGCGGCGCGCCTTATTGAAGCGGCAAGTTTTTCCAGCGCGGCTTTTTTAGATTTAAGTTCTGCGTTCTTTGCCGCGAGCGCGCTTTCTTTTTCTTTTTTCTCAGCTTCCAGCCTGGGGCCCTGCTGCGCTCCGGCCAGAACGGTTTCCCTTTCCGCTTTCAGGCCTGCTATGGCCTGTTCATGGTCTTTGATGGTTTCACGCAGGCGTTTTATTTTGGCCTGTACCGAGCCTTTGCGGGTGGTTCCGGCTTTATCCGCCAGTTCAAGCGCCAGGGCTTCCGGGTTCAGCCCGGCATTAAGCAGAGTGTTCTCGGCGGCCAGGGCCCAGGCCGAAGCGCCTTTATTCTCCGGATGGTTCACTCCCAACTGCCCGCCGCGGATAGCGAAGATCTCTATAAATTCATTATCGCCGAAAGAAAGAGGGGGAAAGCCTTCTTCCCAGACCAGTTCGGCTTTGCGCAGAGCGGTATAGCGGCTGGCCATATTCTTCCACAGCGGGCGGCCTTCGTGCCGGGACTCCGCGCAGAGTGTGTCGAACAGGGCGTCAAAAACTGTGGTTTTGCCGGCTTCATTGGGGCCGGTTATAACGGTAAAAGGCCCCAGTTCCAGGCCGGCCTTTCTGAATTTGCCGAAATCGGGCAGCTCAAGACGCTTTATCATCTGCCCTCCACAAGGTGCGCGGCCAGGTCTTCAAGCCCATATTGGCGCGCAAGCAGCCAGCGCCGGTAATCTTCGCTCTGGGTATCGCCGGGTTCTAATTTGTCTATTTCAGCCAGAAAAGCTTTGGTCAGGCTGTTTGAAGAAAGCTCGGCCGCTACTATAGTCTCGGTTTCAACCAAAGCCAGCCTGGCTTTGCTTTCTAAGCGCGTCTTCAGGGCCTCTGCGGTGGTCTTGGCCGCGTTTTCATCCTCTACAATGCCGGTGAGTATCACCTTCACCAGATCCAGCCCTGAAAGCCCTAAAGCTATTTTCTCAACAGCGGCCGGGTTTACGGCCCCGCTCAAATTAAGTGGCAGGCGGTATTCTTTATAAAAACCGGAAGTTTTAAGTTCTGCGGTACGGACGCTGGTAGTTTCGCCTGTTTCTACAATGCAGACGCGCTTCGGTCCCGCTTCGCGGGGGTGGGCGCGCCAGACGCGCGCCGAGCCCGGGTAACAGACCGTCGCCCCGCCCAGGGTCTGCTGGCGGCCGGCGTGGATATGCCCCAGCGCGGCATAGTCAGCTTCCAGCCGGGCAAAAAGATCGTCGTCCATCACCCCGGCCTTGGTATCGGTTTCTTCATCCGGGCCTGTATAGATGGTGGAATTTAAAGCGTGGGCCACTACAATGCGCGGAACCCCGGCTTTTTTCTGCGGAACCTTCCAGTCCCGGTAGCCGTCATAGGTTTCGGAGTGGGGAATGCAGATGAACTCAATGCCGCCGGCTTCTACAATAGAGAAAGGCCGCGCTGCGGCAAAAATAACGGGGTCTAAATTATAGGCGGTCAGGTCTGCGGTAGCGCCGCGGCTTTCATGATTGCCCGGGATATAAATTATGCTGCAGCCGGCAACGGCGAGCGGCTTGAACTTAAGGCAGACCTCGGAGCGCAGGGCCTCAAAATCCCCGAAAGAATCGAACAAATCCCCGGCCAGCACCAGGGCCCGGGCTTTCTCGGACAGAGCCAGGGCGATTATTTCATCCAGTACGCTGTAGCAGTAGGCTTTCTCTTCGCCTTCTTCTATATGCAGGTCAGCCGCGTGTATAATTTTAGTCACTAGTCCTCCGAACACTATTATATTTTTTATCGGGCGCCGGCGGACGCCGCTGACTTCCTTGTTTATTGCCCCGGATTTATTCTTCGTCCGCGTCGGGGATGCGGGTGAAGGCTATGCGGAGCGGGACCAGGCCTTTGCTTTCATGCGTGGCCCCGTAGTGCAGGATGTCTTCACCGAATTTTTCGTTTATCTGGTCCAGGGTCCTGGTTAATTGGTTCCGGCGCTGGTCCTCAAATAAAGAAGGGGAATGCAGCGCTTCCGGCACCAGCCCGCTCATGGCTACGCCTACCGCGAAGACCTGCCCGTCCGGCAATTCTTTCCAGAGCGTTTTTATAGCGTGGATAAAAGCCAGGGTATCCTGCGTCTCCATTAAACTGCAGCGGGCCTGCCAGGCGTTCCGGCCTATGAACCGCACATAAATATTTATTCCCGAAGCGAAGAACCCTTCTTTGCGCAGGCGGGTGGCGGCTTTGTCGGTAAGCTTTTTTAATATCCGCATAGCCCCGGCCCTGTTGCGCAGTTCCGGCGGCAGAACATGGGAATGGCTGATAGATTTCTGCTCCGTCACCCGCGCTTCAAGATGCTCGCCGCGCAGTACATGCCAGATCTCTTCCCCGCAAATGCTGCCCCAGGCTTTATTCATCTCTTCCGGGCTGAGGGCGAGCAGCTGCTCCATGGTATGAATGCCGTTCCTGTTCAGCCGCTCTTCAGTTCTCGCGCCTATGCCGGTAAGGTCCCGCAGTTTAAGCTGAAAAAGTATCTGCGGCAGGTCCGAAGGAAGAATAACAGTAAAACCGTCCGGCTTTTTCATGTCCCCGGCTATCTTTGCAAGATAGCGGTTAGGCCCCAGCCCTATAGAGCATTTAAGAGAAGACCCAACTTTATCCCGGATAGCGGCTTTTATCGTAGCCGCAAGATCCGTGGCCACTTTTACATCCTGCTGGTAGCCGGTCAGCCTGCAGGCCATTTCATCTATAGAGCAGACAGAATCCACAGGTACGCAGCTTTCTACCGCTTCTACTATAAGATTATGGTAGCGCACATAGTTGGAATGATCCCCTACAATAAACTTCATTTTGGGGCAGAGCCGCCTGGCCTCGCGCACCAAGGTCCCCGTCTTTACCCCGAAAGCTTTGCCTTCATAGCTGACGGCTATGCAGCAGGTGGTATCCGTCTTTAAAGGAACCACGGCCACCGGCAGCCCGCGCAAAGAGGGGTCCATCTCCTGCTCTACCGAGGCAAAGAAGGAGTTCATATCCACATAAAGCCAGCTTACTGTCTTGGAAGGGTCTCGGGCGGCCATATTAATAGTATACAACACCAAGCCGGGCGGACTATTCTAACCTGCGCCACTCATGGACACAAATCCGAGGGCTTGTCGGGTTGAAAGAAATTAAAAAACCGGGAAGACCGCGGAACAGGGCAAAGAATCGGGAACAGCCGCTTTTATTTACTGCTGTCGCCGGGGAGCAGGCGCTGGGGGATATTTGTGAAAGAAGTCGCTTTTCCGCCGGCAAAATCAAGTATCCAGGCCCGGTCGAAGGTTTCGCCCGGCCAGAACTGCGGGATAGAGTCCTGCACTGTTGCGGCAGAGCCATTATAAGCGGTCAGCTCCAGCGCAATTTTTACCAGGGCCTCGTGCTGCCAGCAGATAAGGACCATCTTTCCCTTATATTCGGGGGCTTCCATAAGCGCCCTTACCAGTTTATGGGTCTGGCCGCGGGTGTAGGCGGCGTCCACCCGAAGGTTAAGGGCTTCGGCCAGCGGCTGCACAGTCTGTATAGAGCGTACCGAACTGCCCTCATTCTTGGGGGCGGCCGCGTAAATAGCGGCGGGGGTTCCGTAAAGGGTAACAGCCGCCGAGGTTTTAAAAAATTTTACAAGCGCCCGCGCGCGTTTAAAACCTTGCGGGCTCAGTTCGCTGCCGTGTTCCGGCTTCTCGGCGTGACGGATAAGGATTACCTGCGCCGGGGCGGCGAAAACGGATGCTGGGGCCAGCAGCGCTCCCGTCAGCAGGGAGAGGAACAGTTTGCGGCCGGTAATGCGGAGTAGCCTCATCCTTTAATAATAACACTAAAAGGCGGCGCAAGCATGGAGCCAAGGGCCTATACAGCCGCCGCTTTTAGGCCCAATGGACCGCGTTTGGGAAAACCTGGCAAAAGGTGGACTTTAGTCAGTAAAACTGGCAAACCGGCCATGGCAATAAGCGGAATTTTCAGGTTAAATATTAGCGAGGCCGTATCAGGGAAGGGGGTTGTATGCAAACCATAAAAGACACAATAGTGCTGAAGAACGGGGACCTGAAGTTCATGGACATAATGCCCGGCGTTGTCAGGGCTTATGCCTGGGGCGAAACGAACGGGATACACGGGAATTTTACCAGGCTCAGGGCCGGGTACAGATCGCCCATGCATACCCATACTTACGACGTAAAAATAGTGGTAATAACGGGAATGCTGCTGCACGGCGACTCAGGCGGGAAGATAACGCGGCTCGGGCCGGGTTCTTTCTGTTTCATTCCCGAGGGCATGAAGCACACCACCGCCTGCGTAGACGACTCGGATTGCCTGTTCTATGAAGAGCAGCCGGGCAGGTTCGACATGATGCCCATAGCCTAGGAGGAGCTCCGGGAGGGGGGCGGCAGATAAAACCGCCCCGGCGTTTAATTCGACGCCGGGGCGGTCCTTTCTTTTATTAAATCTCCATACCGCTGCGCTAATTTATTAGAATTTATTGAGAATAAAAATTTCGCGGAGGAGAGGCTATGTATAATTTCCCCGAAGGCCTGTACAGCGACGTACGCATAGAGAAAGTGCGCGCCACCCTTGTCCAGTATCTGAAAGGCGACCTGCGCGAAATGCGCGAGCGAGACACCTCCGGCGCCTTCATCCGGGTTTACGACGGCAAGCGCTGGTATTATTCCTCCACCACTTCCCTGGACAAAGTGCAGGAAGAAATAGACCGGCTGGCCGCCCTGGCCACGCCAGCAGGCGCTATAGCGGAAGATAAAGTAGTAAAGAATATGGCCGCGGAGAAAGCCCGCCCCCACGGCTTTACCGGCAAAGACCTGCGCACCGTCACTTTGGCCGAAAAGAACGGCTTTTTATCATCTTTCTTCCCGGCGGTCACCGGCGAGAAAACAATAACAATGTGGTCGGCCTCTTTCTCCGACACTTTCACCCACAGGGAGCTTTATAATTCAAAAGGCGCGCAGTCGGTCTGCGAGCAGCAGTTCTGCGGCATACGCATAGGAATGACCTTCAGCGAGAACGGCCATACTTTCGCCGAGGGCGCTATGAAAGCCGGCGGGGAATTCTGCGAACTAGCCGGCTTTAAAGAGACCCTGGATAAAGTAATTGAAAAGTCCCTGGATTTTCTCCGCAACTCCAAACGGGTAAAGCCGGGCAAATACACCGTGGTGCTTTCGCCGTTGGCCGCCGGGGTGTTCGCCCATGAATCTTTCGGCCATAAAAGCGAAGCCGATTTTATGCTGGGCGACGCCGCCATGATGAAAGAATGGAATATCGGCCGCCGGCTGGGCCCCGATTTTCTGCATATTACGGACGACGGATCGTGCGCGGGCAGCGGTTTCACCCCTTTTGACGACGAAGGAACCCCGGCGAAGAAGACCACCCTGATTAAGAACGGCAAACTGGCCGGCCGGCTGCACAGCGCCGTAACCGCGGCCGCTATGGGGGAACTAGCCACCGGCAACGCCCGCGCGGTCAGCTTCGAGTTCGAGCCTATAGTCCGGATGACCACCACCCATTTTGAGGCGGGGAATATGTCCAAGGAAGAACTTTTCGCCGGCGTCAAAGACGGATTGTTCATAGACACTATAAAGCACGGTTCGGGGATGAGCACTTTCACTATAGCGCCTTCCCTGGCTTATTTTATTAAAGACGGCAAAATAGCCGGGCCGGCCCAGGTTTCCGTAATATCCGGCAGCGTTTTTGACACTTTCGGCCATATAGACGCTATCTCGGACAAAGTGGAATTGCTCTCTTTTGTGGGCGGCGGCTGCGGCAAAATGGAACAGCACCCTCTGCCCGTAGGCTTCGGCGGGCCTTATGTGCGCGTGCAGGAAATGTCGGTACTGTGAAAACTATGACAAAAGAAAAATATACCCTTATAAAAGACGAAGTTTCTGTAAAAGTTGCGGCCTCCGTGCCTGAATCCATCCGCACCAAGCGCATAAAGCGCACCGGCGTCCGGATTTATAAAGACGGCTGCCTGGGCATCTCCGGCTATATGGGCGATGAGGGCGAGGCCGAAGCCACAAAGAGGGCCGAAGCCGCCCTGGCCCACAAGATATCTTATCCCTGCGAGCCTTCTGCCGCTCTGGCGCGCTCGGTTACCGTGGGCGTAAAGCCTTTCACGCCTAAAGAGCTGGACGCCGAAGTAGCGGCGGTCCTTGCGGCTTTCCGCAAAGATTTCCCGCAGTTCGTGCTTTCCTCGCCTTTTATTAAATCCGGGACCTATACCGAGGCCCTGTCCAATGACGCCGGGCTTGATCTGCATTCCGCTATCACCCTGCACGAGTTCGCTATTCTTTTCAAGCAGGATACGTCCTCAAGCATAATGGACGGCTGGTTTGAATGCGCCGGGCAGAAATACGACAGGGAAACCTTCCTGGCTTACGGCTCGCAGTTCCTGGGCGCCTACCTGAACAAGGTTTCTCTTCCGGCCGGCGGCAAGCTGCCGGTTTTCTTTGACGATAATGACGGCCTGGTAAAACAGATCTTCGCCCGGGAACTGGGCGGGATGACCTTCGGTTCCGGCGGTTCGCTTTTCTCCGGCAAGGCCGGGCAGCAGCTTTTTAACGAGAACTTCACCCTGTTTGGCAGCCGGCAGGACGACTATCTGCCTTTCTTCGACGCCGAGGGCGTCTGCGGCGAAGGCTTTAAATATATAGAGAACGGCGTTCTGCGCGCGCCTTTCTGCGATAAAAAAACCGCGGCCAAATTCGGCTTCCGGCCCAGCGGCACGGCGGCAGCTTCCTATGACGGAACCCCGGAGATAGGCGCTTCGGTGATGAAGATAAAAAGCCAGGCCAAAACCATAAAAGAAATGCTGGGCAGCCAGCCGGCCGTTTTTGTAAGTATGGCCAGCGGCGGGGATTTTACCAGCGAAGGCGGCTTCGGTACGCCGGCGCAGGTGGCATACCTTCTTCAGGACGGGAAGCTTGTGGGCAGGCTGCCGCAGCTTCAGCTGTCTTCTTCCGTAAATGAAATGTACGGCAAAGACTTCCTGGGCGTTTCGGGCGACAAGATAATGCCGCTTTCAAACAGCCGCTGGCTGGGCTTTATGCTGAACGTCAGTAAAATGTAGCGCAATAAACGCCGGCCCGGCAGCCGGCTGAATAAAACCGCCTGCCAGCTTCCGCTGCGCGGCACATTGCCATAAGAAAGCCCAGGTTCGCCGCGGCTCGCTGCGGCGTTTATGCATATATTCTAAATAAGGTAAAATGACACTATGGAAAAAGACACGTCTTTGGAAAAACCCTCTGAAAAAGCCGCCCTGCCCGCCAACTATCTTCCCGCTGCGGTAGAGCCGGCCCTGTGTGACAGATGGGAAAAAGACGAACTTTATTATTATGATCCTTCCCGGCCCAGGAGCGAAACTTTTGTGGTGGATACCCCGCCTCCTACGGTCTCGGGAGAACTTCATATAGGACACGTTTTCAGTTATGTACAGACGGACATTATAACCAGGTACCAGAGAATGCTTGGCAAGAATATTTTCTATCCCATGGGCTGGGACGACAACGGCTTGCCGACAGAACGCCGGGTGCAAAATCTTTTCGGGGTGCGCTGCAATCCCGCCTCGCCCTATGTTCAGGGTTTTAAGCCGGCCGGGGGAAAGACGGATCTAAGGAATTACGATCACGTCTCCCGCCGTAATTTCCTGGAACTCTGCTCCCTGCAGACGCTGGAGGATGAAAAAAAATACGAGGCCCTTTGGCGTCGTCTGGGCCTGTCAGTTGACTGGCGGCAGAATTATTCTACAGTGGGTGAATACTGCCGCAAGACCTCGCAGCTTTCCTTCCTGGACCTGCACAAAAAAGGCTTTGTGTACAGTACGCAAGCCCCTACGCTTTGGGACACCACTTTCAGCACGGCCGTCGCCCAGGCCGAATCCGAGGACCGGGAAGTTTCCGGTTTTTTCCACGATATAAAGTTCGGGGTCGAGGGCGGAGGCGAATTTGTTATTTCTACCACGCGCCCCGAGCTCCTGGCCGCCTGCGTGGCCGTGGTGGCGCACCCGGAAGACGCCCGCTACAAGGAGCTCTTCGGTAAGATGGCCGTCACTCCGCTGTTTATGGCGCGGGTTCCAATAATGCCTTCGGAGCATGCGGACCCTGAAAAGGGAACCGGGATAATGATGATCTGTACTTTCGGCGATATTGCCGACGTGGAGTTTTGGCGCAATAAAAAGCTGCCTCTGCGCCAGATCATAGGCCGCGACGGTAAACTTGCCGCGGCGGACTTCTCCTGCGGCCCGTTCGACAGCGCCAATCCGGAAGCGGCTAACGCGGCTTATCTGCAGCTCACCGGCCTCTACGCCAAGCAGGCCAGGACAAAGACGGTGCTGCTGCTCTCCGAAGCCGGAGCGCTCGCAGGCGAGCCTAAACCCACTAAACAGGCGGTTAAGTTTTACGAGAAAGGCGACATGCCGCTGGAATTTGTGGCGGCCCGCCAGTGGTTTATAAAGGTCCTGGAACATAAGTCGGAACTGCTTGAGCAGGGGCGCAAAGTAGCCTGGCACCCCGATTATATGTTCAAGCGCTATGAGCAATGGGTAGAGGGACTTAACCAGGACTGGTGCATAAGCAGGCAGAGATATTTTGGCGTTCCTTTTCCTGTCTGGTACCCGGCAAAAGAGGACGGCTCCGCGGATTTCTCTAAGCCGATACTCGCCGGAGCGGAGCGCCTCCCGGTGGACCCGCAGACAGACTGTCCTCCCGGCTATACAGAGGCCCAGCGCGGCCAGCCGGGCGGCTTTGTCGGAGACCCTGACGTTATGGACACCTGGGCCACTTCCGCTTTGACTCCTATGATTTCCAGCCGCTGGGCCGACGATAAAGCGCGCCATGCGACCCTTTTCCCCGCGGATCTGCGGCCGCAAGCTCACGAAATAATCAGGACCTGGGCTTTCTGCACAATAGCCAAGGCCTGGATGCACGAGAACAGCATCCCCTGGCATAATGTGGCAATAAGCGGCTGGGTGGTCAGCCCGGATAAGGGCAAGATGAGTAAATCCAAGGGCAAGACCATTTCACCGGAAACCCTGCTGGAGACCTATTCCGCTGACGCCCTGCGCTACTGGGCAGGCAAAGCCAAGCTGGGTCAGGACACGGTTTACGATGAGAGTGTATTTAAAGTAGGGATGCGGCTGGCTACCAAGCTGTTTAACGCTTCCAAGTTCACCATGATGCAGATGAACGGGCCCGCCGCCGCCGGCGGCAAGCTGGCAGCTGCGGATATCACCGAGCCGCTGGACAAGGCCTGGGTGGACCGCGTAAAGGTTTTGGTGGAAGCTTCCGGTAAAGATTTTTCCGCCTATAATTACGCGGCCATGCTGCTTTATACCGAGACGGCCTTCTGGGATTTCTGCGACAATTACCTGGAGCTGGTGAAGAACCGCGCCTATGGCGGCACGCCGGCCGCGGCCAGGTCTGCCTGCGCCGCGCTGGAGTGGACGCTGGGCGTATTCCTGCGCCTGCTTGCGCCCTTCCTGCCTTTCATAACGGAAGAAGTCTGGGGCTGGTCTTATGCGGCGGCGCTGAACGCCCCTTCGGTACACAAAGCGCCCTGGCCTTCGGCGGCTGAGCTGCCCTCGCCCTCCGGCGACCCGCTGGTACTTGAGATGACGCGCAAAATACTTGAAGCCGTCCGCGCCCATAAAGCGGCCGGGAAGCGCAGCGTGAAATGGCCTGTGATAAAACTGGCCGTAGAATGCGGGCCAAAACAGGCGGCGGCGCTTAAGCTTTCACTGGCCGACCTTATGGCCGCCTGTAATGCGGACCGGGCCGGGGTCTCGGTAGCAGAGACCGGCGCCGACGATAAAGACCCGGCCGTCACGGTTGAACTGGGCGCCGCGTAAACCAGGCGGCTGACTGACGAGGCCTGCCGCCCGGCCCCGCGCGGGGCCAAGGATAACAGCCTTAGCTTCCCCGCAGCTCTTCTGCTTGCGCCGTCCCGATTAAAGCCGCCAAGCGTAGTTTTTTTAAATGAAAATAATCGTACACCGCGGCGCCGAAGAACCGGGCGGGAACTGCATAGAGCTGGTTTCCGGCAAAAGCCGTATTCTGCTTGATTACGGCGCGCCCCCGGGGGCGACCCGCGAAGAAACCATCCTGAATATCCCCGGCCTGTACGAAAAATCGGCCGACCCTGTTCTGGGGATTATCGTCTCACATACCCACCAGGCCCATTACGGCGGTATTCTGGCCAAGCCTCTATTGCCCGGCGTAAAAGTGTTCATGTCCGAGATAATGGAAGACATAGTGCGTATAACGGCCAAGATGCAGCGCAAAGCCGGGAAGTTCAGCGCCGACATCCGCTATTTCCGCAAGAACCATAAATTCATTCTGGGCCGGTTCGTAATAACCCCTTTCCTCACCGACCATACCGCGGCCGAGTCTTTTGCTTTCCTGGTGGAATCCGAGGGCAAAAGAGTGATCTATACCGGCGACTTCCGCGGGCACGGGAATAAAGCCGCCGCTTTCAGGCAGTTCCTGGCCGCCAGGATGGGCCCTGTAGACGCGCTTATAACCGAGGGCTCCCAGGCCGAAATAGAGAAAGGCCCTGCCGAGGCCGAGATAATGGAGCAGGTGGAAAATAATTTGCAGCGCCGGAAAGGCGCGCTTTATGTAATGTGCCAGGGGCAGGATATCGGCCTGCTTACCAGCCTGGCCATATTAGCCAAGAATACCAGGCGTTTTCTGGTAGTGGACGGCTATGCAGCCCTTGTTTTAGAAAGGGTGAAAACCCTGGCTGCCAAGCAGGGCGCCGAGCTTAAAATACCCGGCCTGGATACCAAGTACCTGCATATAATAAGGAACGCCGCCACCCAGCGGATCTACCAGCTGAGCGAATATGCCGAGACCTTCGCCCGGATGCGGCCCAAAATGTACGGCTGGGACTGGCTAAGGGATAATCTGGACCGGCTTATTATACCGGTGCGCGCTAATTCCCAGTTCTGGATTGAAGAACAGATAGACGATTTTAAAGGCGCCGCTTTCCTGTATTCGGACTGGGAAAGATACGACGAAGAAGAAGGCCTGACAGATACCCTTAAATGGTTCCTGGCCCGCGGCCTGGAGAAAGTTCCGGCGCCCGCCACCGGCCACGCTTATTTCTCCGCCATCAGGAAACTGGTTGAAAATAAAAAACCGCGCTATATCATCCCGGTAAATACCGAACACCGGGATAAATTCACCCGGACCTTCGGCAAACGCGCCAAGGTCCTTAAGAACGGAGAAGAGTTCTCCCCGGATTAAAAGCGGAAAATATTTTTATGTTTACCGAAAAAATCCTGGTTTCAATAGCCGGGGCTATTTTAAAGCATTATAAACTGGACCCGGACGGCGTACATGGTATTGCGCATTGGGGCAGGGTGCTTAAGAACGGGACAGAACTTGCCGCCCTGACCGGCGCGGATCTTGGCATAGTGCAGCTGTTCGCGCTTTTCCACGACAGCCGCCGTAAAAATGACTGGTTGGACCCCCGGCACGGGGCGCGCGGCGCGGTACTGGCCGGCGAGATGAACGGCGGGCTTTTCTCCATGGTCCCGGCGGAGCTGGCCATGCTGCAGGACGCCTGCATCCGGCATACCAAAGGTTTTACCGAAGCCGATATTACCATCCAAACCTGCTGGGACGCCGACCGGCTGGATCTGCCGCGGGTTAATATTAGCCCGGTACCTGAACTGCTGTGCACCGGTCCCGCAAAAGAAAAGTTTTTTGTAGACCAGGCCCGGCAAAGAAGCACAGCGAACCAATTGACCGGCTTTGCAATAGAACTGCGCAAAACTATAGCCTGATCCGCTAAAGCACCCTGCAAATAAGAATACCCGGCTTTTTAAAAGCGGAGGCCTCCGGAACAATAGGGCCGCGTAACAGGGCCGGAAATTAATTCTAAAGCGCCGGCCTGTTCCGGGGAGAAAAAACAGCCCCGCCGCGGATATTCAGCGCCGGGGCCGTTTTAGCTGGTTTACGCCGCGCCGCTGCGAAGCGCTTAGTGCATGCCTCTCCCGGAATCAGCGTTTTTTCCCCGCCTGTCCATTTTCTCCATCTTTTCCGTCTTATCCATCTTATGGCCTTTCTCTCCGGCTTGATGCTTTTTCGTTTCGCCTTTCTGCGCCCCGGACTTGCCTCGCATTTCGGCCGTCATTTTTTTTCATCCCGTTTATAATACGCTTGAAAAAATAGCCCGTGTATTCGGCAAGCGGATAGAAATAAACTTCGCTTAAACTACTCTTTTCAGGGTATATCAACGCTTTCTGGTTTAAAGTACTTTATTAATAACCATGCCATAAAGAATGGCTAGTCTTTGGCCGGGGGCAAAATGAAGATTCTAATAGCCGCATTGATAATACTCTTTTCCCCGCGGTTTTGTATTTCCGCAATAGTAATTTTAAAAGGAGGCAATAAATTTGAGGCTTCTAAAATTATAGAAGAGGGGGATAGGCTTTCTATACAGACAGCCTATGGAAATATTTATGCGAATAAAGACGACGTGGAAAACCTGGCGGAGTTGGGTTTTAAAATTACGCCAGCATTAAGGAGTCCTAAAACCACAAGCCTTGAGTTTATTTCGGAGCTGCAGAACGACTCTTCTGCGGGTTATGGAGGAGGAACTGCCGAGTCCGAAAGGTCTGCCACTGGCCCCGCTTTTGGCAATGCGGAAGCATCCAGCAAGGAGAACTGGACCGGGTTGACCTGGTCTGTTGGTCCAACCTTTTCTATAGAGTACCCGGGGTGTATAATGGAATTCGGCGGGAGGTATACTGTTTTCCCGGAACTCAAAGACGGGGAAGATTTTGCAAATATAAAATGGAAGCCTTTTAGCATAAAAGTTTCTTGCCTGTTTTAACGTTAAAACCGCTCTTTGGTTAAAGGATTCATATGAAAAAAATAATTATTTTTCCATTTATCACTATTATTTTCAGCGGTTGCGCATATTACCAGCCTATAGGGATATCCTCAACTAGCGTGGGTAGTCAATATGAGAGGCCCAGCGGGATAGCGGAGGGCGTATCACGTCGCTGGCTCATTTTTCCCTGTTATAATGCTTGCCCCATTGGTGAGGACTCCCTTAAATCCGCTATAGACAATGCTTTGGAAGGGCAGGTTGGAGACACCCTTGCCAATGTCTATGCTGAAAGGCGCATAATCGCATTCCCCCACATATATTTGCCGCTAATAGTCCGTTCCGATGTGATTGTAACAGGCACTTTGGTTAAATATAACACCAAAGAATTTCCACCCGATAATGCTGAGTATTTATATTCTAATTCCCCGGCTAAGATTTGGGAGGGATTGTTGTCCTTAGAGAGAGAGGATCAACTGCGCAGAATTAAGACTTTGTCAGAAGATAGCAGGACTAAATTAGCTGATTATGCAAATTACATGGAATTTTCGATAAAGGATGGGTCCCGGGAGGAGATACTGTTTCTAACAATACTTAACAGAAAACCCAAAAAACCCACAAAGGCTCCCGTTAGCCCAAGTTCATGGGACGAGATAGAATGCAATATGTACTACTGCATGACTCTTTTATCAGCAGAAACTCAAGCGCGCAAGATTACTCAACTTCAAAAAAGCGCAGAATATTCCGATCAGGCTAAGCTGCGAAATATCGCTAAAGCAGCCAAAAAAAGAATTAGAACCTGCTCAAATGGGACTATCTTCGTGGCTCCGGAAATAAAGCTGGAATCAGGAGAAAGATCCTTTTTAGAATATCTATGCAAAATAGGAGAACTTAATAAATAATTGAAAAATAGATAGGGTTAAGAGAAACGCAGCGCGAATAGTTTGTGTTCTCCTTCCGGCAGGATGTCTTGTCCAAAATAGATCCGCCTCGCCAGAAGATTGACCCCGCACTAACAAACCGGGGGAAAATGCCTGCCATACTTAGCGGAAAACCTCCCGTTTTTTGCCCGCTTGATGAGCATAGCTCCTGATGCGGCACGGCCATAGGCCAGATATTATAAAAAAAACGGGCTGCGCTCACGCGAAATTTAAAAAAAAACGCGCCACTGGAAGGGGAAAAAGACGGGGGGAACTGACGATAACAGCGCTTATGTTGCCCACAATTTCCCCGGATATGATACAAAGGTTCAGGGCAGGCCGCTGAAGAAATCCCAGATCTCGTCCGTAGCCGATATTGCCGAAGACGGGGAGTCCGACCTCTTCGTCGGTTTAGCTTTTGCCCCCGGCCATGAGTGGCCGCCGGAGGAGGTGACGCAGAGTTTTACCAGGGCGCCGTCTTTACAATCCCTGTAAAGATCGCAATATACTCCGTCTTTTTTCACCACCCGCTCAGGACTGCCTTTGCAGCCATTGCGCTTGAGCCACTTCTCTATGGTTCCGGTGACGGAGGTGAAATCGGTTACCTTGGACTGGTCCCGGAACGCGTCCGGCCCCGCTCCGCCCCCGAACAGGATATGCGTGTCGTTCTCGGCGTGGATATGCAGCACCGGGACCGGCCGCGGCTGCGCGCAGCCGGAATAATTGTCCGTGCCGGTAACGGAGGCAATAGCCCTGAATACCCCCGGCAGGTCGCAGGCCAGGCGGTAGACGAACATGCCGCCGTTGGACATCCCCGCGGCGTAAGTCCGGCCGGCGTCCAGGTTGAGGCGGCCGCGGAGGTCTTTGAGTATCTTGTCCACAAAGCCGACGTCGTCGGAGCGGCTGTCCCTGGCATAGCCGCAGCAGTCCCCGGCGTTCCAGGTGGCCAGTTTGCCGCGCAGCCTGCTCGCCCCGTCCGGGAAAACCGCCACGAAGCCTTCTTTATCGGCTTTGGAGGGAAGGCCGTAATACTTGTCGTTAGCCATGAACGCGGAGTTGCCGCCGCCCCCGTGGAAAGCCATCAACAGCGGCGCCGGTTTCTTGCCGGTGTATCCTTCGGGAACGTGTATTCTGTACTTCCTGGCCGCGCCGCCGTGTTCAACGGTGAGCGTATAGTCTCCGGGAGAGTTTATCTTCGCGGCTATAGCGGGCGCCGCGCCGTCCCCAGGGGAACTGCGCTGCGCGGCCTTTCTGGAGGCCCGGTTCTTGAGCCATTCGCGCGCGCCCCCGCCCTCTTGTCCCCGGGCCTGCCCCGCAGCGGAAAACGCCGCGGCCGCGAGCGCGCAGCACAGTATTATCCGGCGTCTCTTCATGGCATTCATCCCGCTATTATATATTAACATACCGCCGGAATTCTACGCGCGTAAGCGGGTAGATGGGTAGCATCCGCTGGCCTCGCTCTTTGATATGATGAAATATTATGAAATACCGCAAACAAGGACATTGCGTGTATTATACCCAGTATCAAATGCAATCTTACGCCATAACGCTTGATAAGCGGCGGGCGTTCCAATACCGGTAGCGGTCACCATAAAAAGTAAGGAGAAAAGTAAGGAGAAAACTGTTGAGAAAAAGGTAGACGAAACTACCCAAGAAACTACCCAAGAAAAAATCTTTAACTTATTGAAAGCGCATCCTACAATTACTCGCAGATAGTTAGCCGCGAAGATCGGCATTAGCAATGGTGGTGTTAAGTATCATTTGAATAAGTTGAGGTTATCCGGGCGTGTCAGGCATATGGGGTCTACGAAAGCTGCACATTGGGAGACACGAAATTGACCGCCACCGTATTGTCTTTCCATTCCGATCGGCTCCAACTACCCTTTAAATGGTATTTCAATCGCTCGCGGCTTTTTGTATTTTATTGATAACTAAATGATTTAAAGCCGCGGAAAATATAGAATCTTTAAATCAGGTTAGCGGGGCAGCTCTATATACATGAACATCGAAGAACTGACAGCTGTGATCATTGCTTTCCCCGTCCGGGGCCCCAAGTGATAGTCTACACCGCCGACAAGGCCCGCTTCCGGCAGGATGTCATGACCAATGACATCGGCGGCATCATCGCCAACACCTTCAAAGCCGTAACCGGCCACAGCACCAAACAGTCCGAAATAAATTCCTGGGTGAACTCCCTGCAGTACATGGACCGCGTGCTGGAAGACCCCGCCATCCCCGCCACCGCCGGTGTGGCCATTGAATACCACATCCCGCGCTCCAGCAAGCGCATAGACTTCATCCTCACCGGCACCGACGCCCAACAAACCGCCACCGCCATCCTGGTGGAGCTAAAGCAGTGGCAGCAGGCGGACCTCACCGCCAAGGACGGCATAGTAGTAACCACCTTCAAGGGCGGCCCGCAGGAGACCCCGCACCCTTCCTACCAGGCCTGGACCTACAAGCGCCTGCTGCAAGACTACAACGCAACCGTGCAGGAAGAAAAGATAAACCTTTCCCCCTGCGCCTACCTGCACAATTACGCGCCCGACAACA
>MNUR01000093.1 GCA_001871115.1 Elusimicrobia bacterium CG1_02_56_21
TTACCTGGAGGCTGACGCGGGAGGATGGACCGCAGGGGGCCAGTCTTTCCTTACGGACGCCGTGCGGCTGGCTGGCGGCAGGAATATTTTCGGCGGCGAGAAAAAGGGGTACTTCCAGGCCTCCTGGGAGGAAGTCCTGCTTCTGGACCCCGAGGCCGTTGTCCTGCTTTCCGGTTCCAAGGAGGAGTTTCTGGCGCGGCCTATGGCCGGCGGGCTGGCGGCGGCGAAGGCGGGACGCATTATAACCGGGCTGGACCGTGACGCGTTCTCGCGCCCCGGGCCCAGGCTTTTTACTGAAATAAAAAAACTGGGCGCGCAACTGGATGGAAAGAAATAAATTTTTAATTTTCCCCGCTGTCCTTGCGGCCGCGTGTCTGTTCTCACTCGCGGCCGGGCCTGCGGGCTGGTCTGACTATGACATTATCCTTAACCTGCGTCTGCCCCGCACCCTGGCGGCGCTGGCTGTCGGAGCCGGGCTGGGGCTGGCCGGCGCTCTCTTCCAAGGCGTGCTTAAGAACCCTCTGAGCGATCCTTATATACTCGGAACCTCGTCGGGCGCCACTGCCGCCGCAGTTTTCTGTTTCTTATCCGGGATAGAAAGAACGTCCCCTGTCTTTTTTGCGGCGGTTTTTGCCGGGGCTTTCGGGGCCACTTTCCTTTCCTACTGGCTGGCGCGCCTTGCCGGGCGTCTTTCCGACGCCGCTCTCGTCCTGGCCGGCGTGGCTGTCAGCGCTTTTCTCTCCGCGCTGGTAATGCTTACGCTGACCTCGGCGGGCGCCCGGTCTTTTTCTCTCTTTTATTTCGTGCTGGGCGGTCTTTACTCCGTTCAGCCTGCCGTACTTATTATTTCTTCCGTTATCATAGCGGTCTCGGGAGGCGTGGCCATGGCCCGCTGGCGCGCGCTGGACGCGATGGCGCTTGGCTCCGAGAACGCCTATCACCTCGGGATAAACCCGGACCGCGAGCGGATCCTGTTCTTTACCCTGGCCTGCGCGGCTACTTCCGCGGCAGTGGCCATAGGGGGAACTATAGGGTTTGTGGGGCTGATGACGCCGCATATAGTGCGCCGGATCACAGGCCCCTCGGCCCGGGCCCTGGTCCCGGCCGCGGCGCTGGGCGGGGCCGCCATGCTGGCCGCCGCCGACGCGGCGGGCCGCTCTTTCTTTTCCCCGTCTGAGATCCCGGCCGGGGTAGTTATGGCGCTGGCCGGAGCACCTTTCTTTATGTGGCTGCTCTGGAAAACCTCGAGGGGGAAAAACTGATGCCGGCCCTGAAAGTCTCCGGTTTAACATTTTCCTACGGGCCCCGGCCGCTTATACAGGACTTGTCTTTTGAACTGCGCCCCGGCAATTTTATGTGCGTGCTTGGGCCTAACGGTTCCGGCAAGTCCACGCTTTTAAAATTGCTTACGGGGTTTTTGAAGGGGGCCGGCGGTTCCGTGAGGCTGGGCGGGCAGGAGGTCTCGGGCATAGAGCAGGGTAAGCTGGCCCGGCTGGCGGCTTATGTGGCCAGTGAAACTTCTACTCCTTATGATTTCTCGGTCCGGGAAACGGTTCTGCTCGGCCGTACCGCCCGCGCGGGTTTCTGGCGCGGCTATTCCCCGGAGGACGGGGACGCGGCCGAGCTGGCTATGGAGGAGACGGGCATAGCCCGGTTCGCAGGGCGCTCCATTAATACTCTCTCTACGGGGGAGAGGCAGCTGGTTTTTATAGCGCAGGCCCTGGCGCAGGAAGCGCGCCTGCTCCTGCTGGATGAACCTACCTCCCACCTGGACCTGAAATACAAATCGGAGATCATGGCCCTGCTTGCGCGGCTAGCCGGGCGCGGGCTGGCCGTGGCCGCGGTTCTCCACGAGCCGGCGCTGGCCCGGCTGGGCTGCGATAGGGCGCTGCTGTTCAGCGGGGGCGGGGCTTATTCCTTCGGGACCGTCGCGGACACGCTGGCCGCGGAGAAGTTGGCGGCGGCCTACGGCGTCCCACCCGATTCACCCCTGCTGCCTAAATAGTTAATATCAAACCGCTGCTGGAATGGACCGGGGCTGCCAAGGAGACGGGCCCGGCGGGCACTTGGTCGGTACACCGTGGCCGCCCCTCCCGCGAAGGCTGTCCGTGGTTTTGCTCCGCGCACCCGGACTGCAGGAAACCCTTGCGTGGTTTCCCTCCAGCCGAAGCGGCTGGAGCCTCCCTTCCGCAACAGGTGCTCGGAGCAAAACCCCGTCCATCCCTCGGTTGTATATATCTTTGTAGCTGGTTATTTAAATTACGGCGGCAGGGGTGGATCTTCCTTATATAAATAAAAAACGCGCCCGGCGGGGCGCGTTTTTTATCCGCTGGCCGCTTTATTTTATTCGGCGGATTCTTTAAGCTGTTCGAGGGCGGCTGCGTCGGCGCTCTCGAAGGGGCGCTCTTCCATATTGAACCTGGGCGCTTCCGTCATTGTGAGGGGGGCGAGGTCTATCTGCCCGTTGACCATCAGCTCCACTCCGCGTTTCGGGGCGGGGATAGTGAGGGACTGGGTTCCGCCGAGAGTGGTGAAGATCTGGGCGCCGGTCGCCCTGATGCGGTCCATGGCTTCTTTGTGCGGGTGGCCGTAATTGTTGTCCTTGCCTACGGAGATTATCGCTACTTTGGGCTGCACCCTGGAGAGAAATTTCTCGGTAGAGGAGTAGCGCGAGCCATGGTGGGAGACTTTAAGGTAGGTGGAGCTGAGCCCGGATTTGAAGATCTTGGTCATCGCGTTCTCTACCGGAGCTTCCGCGTCGCCCATCAGCAGAATGCCGTGACCGTTGTAGTAGAAACGCAGGACAATAGAGCAGTCGTTGATCTTGGAACTGTCGCGCGTGCTCAGTGCCTCGGTGCAGGAATTGAGCACCTTTACCGTGACATGCCTGTCAAAGTCCAGCATTGAACCGACCTCCGGAAAATGCGTTCTGCACGAGGGTTCGGCATTGGCCAGCTCGCGCAGATTATTGTCTCCCCGGGCCTCTATGTTTTCCACCCTGGTATCATAGAAGTTCTTGACGTCGAAAGACGCGAAGACTTTTTTCAGGCCGCGGTAATGATCGTTGTGAGGATGGGTAAGAACCACATGGTCTATTTTGGTGACGCCTTTGGACTTGAGGAAAGAGTAGATCGGAGTTCCTGACGGACCGCCGTCGATGAGGACATTGGAGCCGTTGGGGAGTTCTATATAGGTGGCGTCGCCCTGGCCCACATTAACAAAATAGGCGTTGAGCTGTGCTTTAAGGCTTGGGGTTATGAAGAGCAGGATCACTGAGGTCAGGCAGAATTTTTTCATGTTTTCTCCGTTGAAGCGCGGGGCTTTTGTTCTCATGGAATATTATAGGGGACAGCGCGGGGATTGACCAGCGTCAAAGGGCCCAGGACTCTATGTCCATTGGACCTGGAAAATAGTGTCTTTTTATAGGCCCTTTGGCCCGGTTCTCCTGGGTCTTTAGTCCTTGATATATTGTATCAGTCTATTAGAATATAAGCGTATGTTTAACCACAAAACAAAAATGGCTGCTTTTATTTGCCTTGCCGCTTTTTTGCCTATTAATGCAGCCGCTGAAGCCCGCTCCATAACAGACGGGGCGGTACTGGCCGGTTTCTATCCTGCGGTCTCCCCGGCTGTGCTGTCAGCGCCACCGGAAGTCCTGGGCCCCGTCCCGGCTTTTTTAAAGAGTGATTTTACCCAGGTCCCCGATTATTCTTTCTCCGGACTAAATGACCTGAACACCCGCCTGATAGATTCTTCCAGCCGCAGCGTAGACATAGTGATATTCAGCATAACCATCAAGGACAATCCCGACGCGCTTATCCGCGCGAAAAACAGGGGCGCCAGGGTGCGGATGATCATAGACGAGAGACATGTCTACCCCAGGGCCGACGCGCAGATAAAGAGGCTTATCGCCGAGGGGGGGATAGAGATCAGGACCCTGCGCGGAACCCGCGCTTACGGAGTTAATCACAATAAAATAGGGATCTTCGACGGTTCCGCGGCCGCCACCGGTTCTTATAACTGGACCTATGGGGCGACTTATTCGAACGAGGAAAATACCCTGGTCGCCCGCCACCCCGTTTATGTGGGCGGCTATGCCCGTTATTTTGAATGGATGTGGACGAAGGCCCGGACTCTCGACCAGGGCCCTTGCGCAGAACTGCCCGCCGGTTATTATGGCGAGCCTCCGCAGGACCCGGCCCCGGTCCAGTCCCTTAACGGAACGCCGGTTCCCGCTTATCTTTTTTCGCCCGGCTCCGGAACTGAAACACGCCTGGCAGCTATACTGGACGCCGCCGCCAGGCACATCGACATAGTTACTTTCACTTTCTCCTCCAAGGTCCTGGCTGACGCCGTGCTGCGCGCGCACAGGCGCGGGGTTAAGCTCCGGTTTTTAATGGATAAGAACATGGCAAAAGTTTCAAGCCTGGCCAAGTATCTTTTTGACAACGGGGTTGAGTTCCGCTGGCGCCTGGGCCGCGGCGGCAAGGGCGCGCTGCACAATAAATTCGCCATACTGGACGGCCAGCTCATCGAGACGGGGTCTTTCAACTGGACAGCGAACGCCAGTCTTAACTCTTTTGAAAATGTAATCTTTGTAAGCGACGCCGGAGCTGTTAAGGCCTACCAGACGGTTTATAACGATCTTTATAGCGCCGCCGCCACCCCGGCTGCCGGGGATTTTGAGCCTGAATGAACAGGCAGAGCGGCCGTGTGGTAAAAAGGCCTGTTTAAGCAGGTCTTTTTTTTTGAGTCCCGTTTATATTTGTGTTATAATAACCGCAGGGTCGGGTTAACGGTTATATATCTATATGATTACCAGGTCCATCCGCGCTTAAAGGTGCGCATTTTATATCCGAAGGGGGATAATCATGACTTCATCAGGTAAGATAAAAAAAGGCGGTTCTGGGCCGGGTGACGAGCATAAGTCTTTGCCTGAAGCCTATGGAGTGACAGAGGCGGCCCTGCTGCCGCGGGATCCCAACTGGATGTTCATCTACTGGGAAATAACGGGAAATTCAAGAGCCAATATCCGCCGCGTTCACGGCGAGGATGTCTTCAGCAAGGCACGCCAGGTAATACGCGTTTACGAAGTCCCCGCTGCCGCTGACGGCGATACCCCGGGTAAATTTTTTGACATCCCGGTTATGCTGGAAGCCAAGAGCTGGTATATAAACGTACAGGACGGGGGGCGGACCTACTGCTGCGAGGTGGGGCTGGTTCTTGCCGACGGTTCCTTTCTGGGGATCGTGAAGACCAATACTGTCAACCTGCCAGGCGGCCGTGTTTCCGACTTTACCGACGAGAAGTGGATGGCAGTAACCGAGGACTTTGACAAGCTGCTCCAGCTTTCCGGCGTGGAATATATAGGCAAGGGATCGGGTGAGGTGGCCAAATCCCTGGCCCAGCGCTGGGAAATGCTGCGCTCGGTTTTTTCGCGGGCTTCCTCCTGGGGCGTAAGCTCAATGGCCTCGCCCGCGCCGCAGCGGCCCGGGCAGAAGAAGGATTTCTGGCTGGTGGCCGACTGCGAACTGATACTTTACGGGGCCACCGAACCCGACGCTTTTGTGACCGTCTCCGGCCGCAAAGCGAACCTGAACCCGGACGGGACCTTCTCCATGCGCTTTGCGCTGCCTGACGGCGCGATGGCCCTGCCGGTCAAAGCCGTCTCCAAAGACGAGTCCGGCTCCCGGGCTATAGACATAAAGGTCACCAGGGCCACAAATACAGATGCCAAGTAAAGCAAAAGGCTACCTTGCGCTGGTCCTGCACGCGCATCTGCCGTTCATCCGCCATCCCGAGCACGAGGACTTCCTGGAGGAAGACTGGTTCTTTGAGGCGATGTGCGAAACTTATATCCCGATGCTGGATATTTACGAGCGGCTGACCGCCGAGGGGACGGATTTCCGCGTTACAATGTCCATCACCCCGCCGCTCTGCAATATGATGGCGGACGACCTGCTGCGCGAGCGTTTCCGCCGCTACTACAGCCTCAGGCTGGAGCTGGCTGAGAAAGAAATTGTCCGCACCCGTAACACAAATTTCTACGAAGCCGCCAAAATGTACGAGACCAAGTTCCGGCGCATAAGGGAGCTCTACGAGGATTATTATCACGGAAATATCCTGGAGGGTTTCAGGAAGTTCCAGGACATGGGTAAGCTGGAGATCATAACCTGCGGCGCCACCCACGGCTTCCTCCCGCTCGAGCTCCGCCGCGAGGCCGTGCACGCGCAGATAAAATTGGCGGCCGACGATTACCGCAGGCATTTCGGCAGGGGCCCCCGCGGTATCTGGCTGGCGGAATGCGCCTATAATCCGGGCGACGACGCTTTTCTGAAGGCTCAGGGCATACGCTATTTCTTCCTGGAGACGCACGGCATAATTTACGGCAGCCCCCGGCCCCGCTACGGAGTATACGCCCCGGTCTACTGCCCCTCCGGAGTGGCCGCTTTCGGCCGCGATATGGAGAGCGCCCAGCAGGTCTGGAGCGCCGAGACGGGATACCCCGGGGACCATCGTTACCGGGAATTTTACCGCGATCTCGGCTACGACCTGGAATACGACTATATAAAACCCTATCTTCACCAGGACGGGGTGCGCAGGAATATCGGGATGAAGTACTGCAAGATAACCGGCAAGGTGGGCCTGGACGAAAAAGCCGCTTATAACCCGGCCGAGGCGCGGGAGATGGCGGCCAGCCACGCGGGTAATTTCATGTTTAACCGCCAGCGCCAGATAGAGCATCTGAACGGTTTTCTCGGGCGGAAGCCCGTAGTGGTGTCAATGTACGACGCGGAACTTTACGGCCACTGGTGGTACGAAGGCACCGATTTCCTTGAATTCCTGTTTAAAAAGCTCCATCATGACCAGAAGACGGTAAAGATGATAACCCCGAGCGAGTATCTTGCCCTCCACCCGGACAATCAGGTGGTGCAGCCTTCTATGTCTTCCTGGGGGGATAAGGGGTATAACGAGGTCTGGCTTAACGGGACGAATGACTGGATGTATCGCCACCTGCATAAGATGGTAGAGCGCATGGTAGAACTGGCAAACAAGTTCCCTGCGGCGGAAGGAACCCTGCTCCGGGCTCTTAACCAGTGCGCCCGGGAAGTAGTGCTGGGGATGTCTTCGGACTGGGCTTTCCTGATGACTGTAGGAACCGCCAAGAATTATTCTACCAAGCGTTTCGTAGCGCATACTAACCGCTTCAACG
Organism: Elusimicrobia bacterium CG1_02_56_21; assembly: GCA_001871115.1. Taxonomy (GTDB): domain Bacteria; phylum Elusimicrobiota; class Elusimicrobia; order Elusimicrobiales; family UBA9959; genus UBA9959. The sequence continues at coordinate 7,214 of MNUR01000093.1, forward strand.
GCCTGTATGAGCAGATAACCGGCAACCGGCTGGAAGAAGATTTTCTTAAGGATAGCGAGTGGCGCGACAATATCTTCCCCGGAATTAATTACCGGGTTTTTTCTACCGCGGAGGCCGAGAAGGCCATGAGGGGGTAGCTGCAGCGCTTATAAAAAGAACCGCGGTCCCTGTGGGGCCGCGGTTCTTTTTATGTTAAGCAGCCGGCGGAGCGCTTTTTTCCGTTCAGTCTTTTACTTTCTTCCCGCCATCTCTTCCAGCCTGCTGTTGAATCTCTCTATTATTATGCCGGACAATGAATAGATCTCCTGTACCGCCGCCGCCGTTTCCCCGGTGAATTTTTCTTTTCCGGCTTCGGCGAAGAGGTCCATCAGGTAGTTCTGCAGGTGGAACAGCAGGTCCCCCGCGTCCAGGTGCAGCGCGGCCTTCAGCAGGTTCCTGAGGGGGGCCAGTGTCTCCGGAGAGGGGCTTGCGAGCGCCGGCTCCGCGGTTTTGGCCGCCAGCTCGGCGGAGCCTTCCGGGGAGGGCGCAAAACCGCCTTCCAGGCCGGCTGCTTTAAGGCGCGCGGCGAGCGCCGAGAATTTTTCTATTTCAGCGGGCGAGGGGGAGACCTGGGCGCGGCTGAAAACTATTCCGGCGGCCTGGCCGGCGTAGGCGGCGGCCTGGGCGCGCAGGGGCGCCCAGGAGGACAGGGTTTTGCCCGGAAGGCGGCCAAGCAGGTAAAGGTAGTCCTCCAATATCCCGAAGATAGCGGCGGCGTGGTTGTTTCTCGCGGAGTCGGCGAGCATCCAGGCGTAAAGAGTTTTCTCCTCCCAGGAGAAATCCTCAAAAGAAATGCGCGTAAAACCCCGGTCTTTTTCCAGGGCGGCTAATATGTCAGCCGGGCTCTCTTTTGTAAAGATCTCTTTAAGGCCGCCTTCGCGGCCGCGGGCCGGGAAAAATATAAGGGGAAACTCTTCTCCCCGGCGCAGGCAACAGAACGACATCGGGAAAGGACCGTCGGGACCGGGCGCCATTACTTTCCCGCGGACCGCAAGAATCCCGTCTTTGTTCGTTCTTTGCTCAGCCTGGAGGGCCGCGCAGCCGGCGCAGCTCTCCTCGGAGCCGAGCATGGCCTCCGCGATTATCAGCGCTCCCGCTTTTTCCCTGGCCATGGAGTTTTCGGTCAGTATCTTCTCGTAAAGCTTGAGCCCGCTCGCGGCTTCGGGGAAGTTAGAGTGGGCCATTTCCAGCAGGGAAAGGAAGGTCCGGTCCGCGTTCTCAAAACCGAGGCGGCGCATTGTTTCCGCGGCTCTCGCTGCGTAGCGCAGGTTCTGCAGAGCCTCTATGCGGGAGATGTCGGAAAAGAACCAGCCGCAGCTGGTGAACATCAGCATGGAGTGTTTCTGCATTTCAAGGAGCTCTATCGCCCTGGCCTTCTCGGCTTTGCTGAGGGCGCGGGAAGCGTTCCCGGAAAAAAAAGCCTCCTCCGCTTCCGGGGAGCGGTCCAGGAGTATGTCGGCGTAGGCGTTCCTGGCCTCCCAGGGGGCGCGGAAAAACTTTGAGCCTTCGGCTTTGTAGATATTCGCGGCGGCGTCGCGCAGGCTGATCAGGGCGGCGCGCAAAGGCAGCCGCCAATTAAGGCTGAAGCTTCCCTCTCCGCCGCAGTCGCAGCCGCCCTTCCAGCGGCGAACCCCGTGCGCGCAGCTCCAGGCGGTGCCTTCCCCGTCCGGGCCCGGCTTTATTCTGACTTCGTGGGCGGGAGGATTCGCGGCCAGGAAAGTTCCGAAGTTCACGGTCTCTATTCCGCGGCTTTTGAGCTCGTGGAGGAAAGCGTGGGCCAGGGTCATATCCCCGAATTTATGGTGATGGCCGAAAGTTTCACCGTCTACGGCCATGCTCACCAGCTGGCGGCCGTGCCTGCCGTGCCTGAAGGAAGCTTCCACCCTGTCGGCGAAGGCGGAGGAGTCCTTTGTAAGGCCGTCGAAAGCCGCGGCTTTTGAAAGGGGACCGTCATAAAAGAATACGGCGAGAGAGCGGCTTTTTTCCCGCGTCCCGTCCGGCAGCGTATCGTGCCAGGCGTAGGGGCGGGTGGTGTCGAAATTTCCGGACGAAACGTCGGTCCACGCTTCAGAGCCGCGGGCTGTAATCTTTTCGGCCTGGTAGGGGGAAAGGATGACGTATTTCAGCCCGAGGTTCAGCAGCAGGCGCATGGTCTCGTCCGACGCCGCGGTTTCGGGGAGCCACATTGATTCAGGCATGAACCCGAAGCGGTGTTCAAAATCTTTTATGCCCCAGAGGGCCTGGGTGAGCTGGTCCCGGGGCGAGGCCAGGGGCATTATGATGTGGTTATAGCCCTGGGCTATCGCGTTGGAGTGCCCGGTCTTTTCGCGGGACTGCCTGGCAGCCGCTATTATTTTTTTGTAGTAGTAAGGGTAATGCTTCTCCAGCCAGGAGAAAAGGGTTGGACCGAAATTGAAATTCAGGTGCAGGTAGTTGTTCGAGAGCTCAAGTACTCTGCCGGAAGCGTCGTTGATGCGGGCGCAGGAGTTAGGCAGGTAGCATTCGCGGGCTATGCGGGAGTTCCAGTCGTGATAAGGCCAGGCGGAAGATTGCGGGTCTATCCTCCCGGTCCAGGGGTTTTCCCGGGGGGGCTGGTAGAAATGCGCGTGCAGGGCGAAAAATTTATTATGAGAAGGATGGTGCTTTTCCATTGATATTATTATATCCCAATTATCGCCGCTGTCCAATGCCGGATTTCCGGGGCGGATTTTGACGGCGAACTTCAGTCTGACCTGTAGCTGGCTGTCCGGGGCTTTACCCCGCGCACCCGCACAGAAGGAAACCCTTGCGTGGTTTCCCTCCACCCCGGGAAATGTAGGGGTGGAGCCTCCCTTCCGCAAGGGTGCGCGCGGCAAAACCCCGGCCATCCTGGCGGCTTAAACTCTATCGCTTAACTTACCGGCTATCTCTAAATTCAGCGGCTTGCTCTTCGCTTTTTCACTCTGCGCGCTTGGTGGTCAGGAGGAGGAGGCGGGAGAGTTCGGCTTCGGCGGCTTCGGGGGAGGCTACTTTTAAATTGGCGAGGGGTTGCCTGGCTATGAAAGCCCGGAGGAAATTGTTTTTTGCGGCTTTGAAGGCGGGGGCGGAGAGGATGTCGAGCAGGGTACGGAAGTTTTCCAGGCTGGAGTGGGAGCGCCCAGGGCCGAGGGGGGAGAAATCGAGGTTCTCCGGTTTAAGCAGCAGGCGCAGCTTTTCTTCGCCGGCTATAATATCGGCGCGGAAATAAGTTTCCTTTGCGGCCGCGGGAGCCGGAGGTATGGGGGCGCCGGCCAGGCGCGCTATTCTCTCGAATAGTCCGGGTTCCAGCGCGGGGATGGTGTCCGCTATGGCAGGCGCGTCGAAGGCGGCGGCCGAGAATACGGTTATTGAGTCGTAAGAGATAAAATTTATAGCGCCGGCCGCCCGCGCGCTGAAACCGCCGCTTTTTGGTTCAACGAGGTCCGGCTCCAGTGAATGCGGGGGCGCCTGAATTTCGGTCTCGGGGACCAAAATGGTCTCAAAGCCGGCACGCCCAGCGGCCGCGGCCAGTTCTCGGGCGTCTTCTATCTGGAGGTTCTTTCCCAGGAAGCCCGGGTGGGAGCGGAGGAAGGCCCGGGCCGAATCCCGGTTGTAGCCTTTTACCTCCGCCAGGAAAGCGGCCGGCGCTAAAAGCTCAGCTGCGGCCTGCTTAAGCGCTATGGCGTAGGTGGTCATGCTCTTTTCTCCGACATTATATCCAGTATTACGCGGTCCACTTTCCCCATCCCGAGTCTTGAGATCCTGGCGATGTTCTTTATGGTCGCTTCGGCCGATTCGCCGATAAAGCCTTCGGCCCCGGTGATCCCTTCGTCGTTGAGGGCCATCCACGCGGCGCGTATGGCCGAAGCAGCGGAGGAGGCCACCTTAAGCGCGCAGCCGCTTTTTGCGCCGTCGCAGAGCATGCCGCCTATATCGCTTATTACCGTGTTTACGGCCAGCGTGGCTTTCCTCTCGTTTGCGCCGGCCCTCTGCCAGACTATGGCCACGGAGGCGCCGACTCCGGCGGCTATAGCGCAGCCGCAGATAGGGGCCAGTTCTCCGGTAAAGACTTTTATATAGGAATTTACCAGGTGGGATAGGGCTATGCTTTTGAGGATTCTTTTTTCAGGTATCTTGAAAGCTTTACCGACCAGCCAGGGGACCAGTATCGCTACTACGCCCTGGTTGCCGGATTCTCCGCTGGACATTACCGGTACGGGGGAGCCCGCCATGCGCGCGTCCGTGGCCGCGGCCGATTTGAGCTTGGCCCCGGAGAGGATATCCCGTTTCAGGTATCCTTTCCTGATGAGGTCCTCCATGTAGTAACCGACCTTTTTCAGCTTAAGGCCTTCGCCGGCTGCGGCCAGGTTCATCTCCACCCCGGCCTTCAGGTAGGAGAGGTCCGCGGCGCTTATCTTTTCAACTTCCCGGAAAAGGTCCTTGAAACCGGCTTTGCGCAGCGCGATCTTATAAGGCAGTCCTTTTTTTGTTCCAACCGCGCGAGCGGCTCTGAATATTGTTCTTCCGTTCCTGCTCAGGCGGGCCACTTGTTTATGGCTGCCTTCCAGCAGGCAAAGGGCTTTTTCTTTCCCGGTCCTGACCTCGGCGCAAATGTAGATGCCCCTGCGTGAATAATCCACTGAGATCCGCGCCCGGCCGGACTTTACCAGGGCCGAGGCTTCTTTGAGCCCCGCCGGGGGGAGGTCTTTGAAAAGTTCCGCGCCCAAGTCCGGGCGGCGCGCTACCGCCCCGATAGCTGCGGCCAGTAAATTGCCTTTCCTGCCGGAGGCGTTGGGGATGGATACGGCCAGGCCGTTCTTGTAGGTTCCCGGGTCTGTTATTACGGTGACTCCGGTAATCCGGCCTTTAATCAGTTCTCCCGCGCTGGCCGCCGCGAAAGCCACGGCTACCGGCTCGGTGCAGCCCATAGCCGGATAAACTTCGTGTTTTAAAACCTGTTCAAGTAATGTGTTCATTGCATTGATAGCAAACGCCCTGCCGGTATCTTTTAAAGATATCGATCTTCGTCGTCCGGTGTTTAAAAAGGTTCTCCTGCCCGCTTGTTCATGCCTGCGGACAAAAGCTGCGGCCGATCCCGGTAATTATAGGAATATTATCAGCAGATTCAAAGCGGAAGAAAAAAGAAGCGCCGCCGTGAAATTTAGAGCGGTTACGCGCGCCGTATCTTTTGCCCCCAGCTCCCGCAGCATTACCATAAAACTGCCCAGGCAGGGCAGGTAGAGGGAGAGGAAGACGCTGGCTACCACGAGGGAGCCCGGGGAGAGCGCGAAGGGCGTGAGCATCGCTATGGAGACGTCCTTGCGCAGGAAGCCCAGCACCATGACCGAGACCGTTTCAGCCGGAAGGCCCAAGAGGCCGGTGACCGCCGGTTTAAAAAAGGAGGACACTTTGCCCAGGACCCCTGTCATGTCGAGCAGGTTAATGGCCAGTACGCCGAGGATTATCATCGGAACAGCTTCGGAGAGGAATTCCCTGAGCCGGAAATAAAGTTTTTTCGCCAGTATCGGTACGCAGGGGGACTGGTAGGGCGGTATTTCCAGGAAGAGTTCAGGGGTTTCGCCCTTGAGCAGCCGGCTGAGCAGCAGAGAGCTGGCTGTGCCCGCCGCGGCGATGGCCCCGAAAACAGCCAGCGTATATTTAAGCGGATAGGGCGAGAGTATGCTCATGATCATCGCGGTCTGCGGCATGCAGGGCGCCAGCGAGAGAGTGAGCGCCGTGGCTATTACCCGCTCGCGAGGGGTTTCAAGCACGCGCGCGGCAAGTATGGCCGGAACCTTGCAGCCCAGTCCCAGCATAAGCGGGATGGTCCCGTAACCGTGCAGCCCGAGACGGTGCATATAGCTGTCGAGCATTATGGCCAGGCGGGGGAGATAGCCTATGTCCTCCAGCAGCCCGAGGGCGGCGTAGAAGGAAACTATATAGGGGAGCACCGTTACAAAAGGGATATAGAGGCCGGTAGTGAGCAGGCCGAAGGATTCCATAGGCACGGGAGTGGAGCCCAGCATCAGCGTTTTGAGAAAGGTTCCGTCGGCAAGTCCGGCGAGGGCGCTTTTAGCCAGGGGCAGCCACATCTGCTGGAACAGCGGGTCGAGGAGGTGGTTGATGAGCCCCTCTCCCGTAAAGCGTATTGCCCAGAAAACCGCCAGCATGACGGCTGCCGCGAAAGGCAGCCCCGTAGACGGGCTGGAGGTTATGTCCTCAAGCCTGTCGAGCAGGGTGGCGTGTTTATGTTCTATCTTCTGGCAGCCGGCGGAAATGCGGCCTATAAGCTTCCATTTTTCGTCTGGCCCGTCCGGCACCGGGGCGGGGGCGGGGAGACGGCCGGAGTTGAATTGCTCTATCGCTCTTTTCAGGTCCGAGAGGCCCTCCCCCGTGGTAGCGACGAAAGGGATCACCCTTACGCCGAGCTGGCGCTCGAGCGCGGCCGAGTCTATGCTTACCCCGCGGCGGCGGGCTATGTCCCATTTATTGAGCAGGATGACTATGGGCGCGCCCAGGCCGGTGAGTTCCAGCGTATAAAAAAGGTTTCTTTCCAGGTTTGTCGCGTCCACAACGTTAAGGATTATCGCTTTGTCCTCGCCGGTCAGCAGGCTGACGGCAACTTCCTCCGCTTTGTTTGTAGCGGCATGGCTGTACGCTCCCGGTACGTCCACCACCGAGAAACGCTCACCCGCAAGTATGGTGTTTCCGGCGGTGTATTCTACGGTAGTGCCCGGGTAGTTAGAGGATATTACTTCCAGGCCTGTCAGGCGCGAAAATACTACGCTCTTGCCCACGTTGGGGTTGCCGGCCAGCATGATGCGGCGGGATTTTACTTTTACGGAAATACTGGAAGCCATCCCGCGGCCCAGGGCGACCTTGGTGCCCATTACCTCCACTACCACGGGCCCGCTGGAACTCTCGGGAGAGCGTTTAAATATGTGCCTGCCCGTATAGAGTCCCATGGCTTTAAGCTTTCCCTGGAACTCGGGGCTGCCTGAAACTTCGGTTATATAGCCGGTCTCGTTCTCCCGCATTGAGAGCAGGGTTATCGCCGGGGAGGGTTTCATCGGGCGCCCGCCCTTGAAACCGAGGCCCTGGCCGCCCGCAGTATTTTGCGCCGCGGGGGGGATTTAAGGAAAACGGTAAGTGCGCCCACGCGCTCCAGCGCTTCCGGGCTGAGGGTGTGCTCGGCCCGGCAGGCGTCCTGTTCGGCCCGGGTTTCTTCCATAGCCAGTACCGAAACAAAAAAATCCTTCAGCAGCAGGTGCCTGCCGGCTATTTCAGCGCCCGCTTTGCGGCCGGCCGGAGAGAGGCGTATGTACCCGTAGCGCTCGTGTTCAAGCAGGCCGCGAGCGGCGAGAGCTTTAACCGCGGAATTTACGGAGGGTTTTGAAACCTTGAGCAGGCGGCTGATTTCTATTGCGCGGGAGAAACCGTCCTTCAGCGTCAGCGTATAGGCGGCTTCGAGGTAGTCTTCAAGACTGGGCGAAAGTTGTTTCATATGTTAGCCGGGCATAATAAAGTTAGCCCTAACTAACTATACCAAAAACGGCAGGTCAGCGCAAGTGTGCCGGGGCGCGAAAGGGGCGCGGCGCCCGGAGCGGGCGGCTCTTAAAAAGTCTTTTGCGGGTACGCGGATTGCCGGCCTAGGAGGCTGTCCGGCATAAGGCTTTCATGCCGGACAGCCTCCTAGTTGCTGCAGCCGCCGGAAAAACAGGAGAGTTTAAGGATGGGGAATTTCATTATCAAAAGGAAGATGCCGGCGGCGCAGGCGGCGAAGACTATCAGCGAAAGCAGGACGCTGGTGCGCGGATGCGTATGGCGGTAAGCGATGAAAGCTGTGAGTTTGTCGGCTAATTCTTTGCGTGTCATTTTCTACCCCCGGCTGAGCGGCTCGGTGAGGTTTCTGAGCACGACGCTCAGGTCCTTTTCTCCGTAGCCGCTATTATAGGATTTCTCCAGCAGACTTTCCACTGCTTTTGTGACCGGCAGGGAGAGGTTCTTCTTCGCGGCCTCGGCCAGCATGAACCTGGCGTCCTTGAGCATATGCTTAAGGGGGAAAGCGGGCGGGAACTCTTGTTTCAGGATATTCTCTTTTTTCAGGTTGAAGTAGCCGCAATTGAGAGTGGGGTTAAGGGCGAGTGCCTCAAAGACAAGCCCTGGCGCTATCCCCTGGGCCTGCGCCAGCGCGGCTGACTCGGCCAGCGCCGTGGTAAGCTGGGCCACTATCAGGTTCATGCAGAGTTTCAGGGCCGTGCCGGCCGGGGCCGGCCCGGCGTAAACCACGGCCCGGGACATCGCTTTAAGTACGGAGGAGAATTTATCGACTATCTCCTTTTTGCCGCCCGCCAGGATCACCAGCTGGGCGTTCTCCGCCGCGCTCTTGGAGCCGGAGACGGGGCAGTCCAGGAAGTTCACCCCGGCGATGAAACATTTTTTTGTCAGGGCGGCGGTGTAATCGGGGGAGAGCGTGCTCATGTTTATAAGAGTGTTTCCTCCTTTGAAGGCTGAGATCACCCCTTCGGGGCCTTCCAGCACGCCATCCATGGCCGCGGGATCCGAGACCATGGTTATTATAGTGTCGGCTTGTTTGGCGAGGGCGCGGGGGGTAGAAGCCACTTCGCAGCCGATATCGGCGAATTCAATGGTCCGCTGCCGGGTGCGGTTATAGACCGAAACCTGGAAACCGGCTTTGAAGAGGTTCAGCGCCATCGCCCGGCCCATTATCCCCAGGCCGATAAACCCTATGCGCGGAGGAATGCTCATAAATGTGACTCCTTCAATCCAGTCAAGAGGGCCGCTGGATCTTTGCTTTCCGGTCTTCGATTCCCGGCTCCCGACTCCTAGACTCTCAAGCTCCTGATCTCTTTTTCTGTGAGTTCCCGCCATTGGCCTGGTTCCAGCCCTTCCGTGGTAAGCGGGCCAATGGCCCTGCGGATAAGCCTGAGCACGGGAAACCCTACCGCCGCCAGCATGCGCCGTACCTGCCTGTTGCGGCCTTCTTTAAGTATTATTTCGGCCCAGGAGGTGGGTACGGTCTTGCGGAAACGGATGGGCGGGGTCCGGGCCGGGAGGGCGGGGTCCGGCAGCAGCCTGGCCCCGCAGGGCAGGGTGGGCCCGTCTTTAAGCGTCAGTCCCTTCCGCAGTTTTAAAACAGCATCCTCGTCTATCTCTCTTTCGACCTGCGCCCAGTAGACCTTGGGCATTTTGTGCCGGGGGTCGGCTATCCTGGCCTGCAGAGAGCCTTCGGAAGTAAGTATCAGCAGCCCCTCGCTGTCGTGGTCGAGGCGCCCTGCCGTGTAAATGCCCGCGGGCAGCTTAAAGCCGCCGAGCGAGGGGTGGCCGTGCTCGCTGGTGAACTGCGAAAGCACTCCGTAAGGCTTATTGAAAATTATGGTAGGCATCTGTTGAAAATCATAGCAACTGAACGCGGCGAAAGGCAACCAGGAGCCTGTCCGACATAATCAATTCCGCCTGCAATTGCCGCTTTCGGCCTGCGCCTTTGCTGCGCTCAATTCACAACCTCCGTAGAGGCTGCCCGTTTCGCGTCGCTCCGGCCCGGCTCCAAAATAAACAACTTCGCCATAAAAGCCTTGTGCCGGACAGGCTCCTGGGCGTGGGCGGTCGCCGGGCCGGTTAAAGATAAGCCCCTGCTTTCTTGCCTTATGCGGCCCTGCGTTGCTATGATTACTATTATGAGCTATATCTTCATCGACAATCAGAAAGAATTCGACGAGCTGGCCGCCAGGCTGGCTAAGCATAAATATATAGCCATAGATACCGAGTCCAACAGCCTCTACGCCTATAAAGAGAAATTCTGCCTGATGCAGCTAACCGGCGAAGATATTAACGCGGTGGTGGATACGCTGGCCCTGGACATAAAGTCCATACTGCCCGTTTTCTCCGACCCCGGAGTAGAAAAGATCTTTCATTCCGCCGATTCCGACATCAGGGTGTTCAAAGCGGCGATGGACTGCGCCTTTGTCAATATCTTCGACGTGATGGTCGCGGCCAAATACCTCGGGATAATAAAGTGCGGCCTCGATAATATGGTGAAGCATTTTTTCGGTCTCGAGATGAACAAGAAGTTCCAGAAGGCGGACTGGGGCCGCAGGCCGCTTTCCAGGGAAATGCTGGATTATGCCAGCGCGGATACTATCCATTTAAAGAAACTGCGCGACATCCTGGCCGCCGACCTTGAAAAGAAAGGGCGCCTGGAAGAGGTGAAAGGACAGTTCGCCCAGATCTGCAAGATAGAGCCGCAGCCGATGCGTTTTGACGAAAGCGGTTTTACTACGCTTAAGAGCGCCCGCCAGCTGAACGGCCGCGGACTGGCCGTGCTGCGCGAGCTTTACCTGGCGCGCGAAGTAGCCGCGATAAAGCGCAACACCCCGCCCTTCAAGATAATAAGCGAAGACCTGATGCTGCGCCTTTCGGTAGCCCCCCGCGAGGGCCTGCATAACCTCTCTATTTTCAAGGGCGTCAGCGGCTATGTCCTGGCCAACCACGGGTTCTGGATACGCGAAGCCCTTCAGCGGGGTCTTAAATCCCCGGAATATCACGTGCCCAGGCGCGAGATCTCCCGCGAGAAGCGCGCGTATTTCGAGACGGTCAAGAACAGGTTTAAAAATCTTAAAATATGGCGCAAAGAGATCGCCGTCAGGCGCAATATGCTGCCCGAGGCCATCATGGGCAACGACGTGCTTGAGCGGGTGGCTCTTTCACAGCCGGGGACGCTCGAGGACCTGCAGGGAGTGCGCGGGCTGGGCGCGGAGAAAGTCTCGCTTTACGGGGCGGAATTGCTGGAGTTCATAAAGAAGCACCGCCTGGGGAAGCATGGCGGGGGAGAATGATTTAGCCGAGCAGTTTCTTTATCAGGTCCTGGCGTTTTATTTCGCGCAGGGCTTTTATTATGAGGGTTTTGTTTTCAGGTTTGTAGTATTGAAGGAGCGCCCGCTGCATGCGGCGCTCCGATTCTTTTTTGGGTACATAGACCGGTTCGAGCGTGAAAGGGTCCAGGCCGGTGAAGTAGATGGAAGTGGCCAGCTCCATCGGCGCGGGCAGGAAATCGTTTATCTGCTGGGGGCGGATACGCCGCTCTTTGAGGAAAACGGCCAGCTCCGCCATATCGGCGAGCGTAGAGCCCGGGTGGGCGGAAATGAAGTAAAGCACCAGGTACTGTTCCTTGCCGGCCTTCTTCGATTCGGCCAGGAATTTATCCGCGAACTCCTTAAAAACCTCTACTGAAGGCTTCTTCATTACGGAAAGAACCTTCGGCGAAATATGTTCCGGGGCCACCTTAAGCTGGCCGCCGGTGTGGAAGCGCGCTATTTCAGAGATATACTCTCCGCATTTCAGCGCCAGGTCCATCCTTATCCCGCTGGCTACGAAAGCTTTTTTCAGGCCTTTAACTCCCCGTATCCTGCGCATCAGGGAAAGCAGGGGTTTGTGGTCGGTGCCGAGGTTGGGGCAGATCGCCGGGTGAACGCAGGAGATCCTGCGGCAGGCCCGGCAGATCTCCATTTCTTTGCCGCCCATCGCGTACATATTGGCCGAGGGGGCGCCCAGGTCGGAGATATTGCCGGGATGCCGGGGCGCCGACAGAAGCTTTTGAGCTTCCGCTTCCACGGACGCTTCGCTCCGGCTGCTGATGAAGCGGCCCTGGTGCAGCGTCAGGGAGCAGAAGGAGCAGCCGCCGAAGCAGCCCCGGTGTATGACGATAGAGTCTTTTATCATCTCCAGAGCCGGGACAGGCTCGGTATACGAGGGGTGCGCCCGCTTGGTGAAAGGAAGGCCGTACACCGCGTCCATCTCTTCGGTAGAAAGTGGCAGTACGGGGGGGTTCTGCACTACGGCGCGCCCTTCGCTCTTCTGTATCAGCGGTTTTGCGTTGTAGGGATTGGATTCCTCGTAGATAATCCGGGTGGCTTTCGAAAACTTTACTCTGTCCCCGGCAACTTCGCCCGCCGTGGGCAGTTCCAGCGCCCCGGGTATTGCCAGGGCGGCCGTTTCCCGCGCGCCCAGCGGGTAGGCGGTTCCGCGGATATCTCTCAGCGCCGAGATCTTCTCTCCGGCCCTGAGCCGGGCGGCTATTTCCCTCACCTGCCGCTCGCCCATGCCGTAAACCAGAAGGTCGGCCTTTGAGTCCAGAAGCACGCTCTTGCGCACTTTGTCCGACCAGTAGTCGTAATGCGCGAAGCGGCGCATTGTGGCTTCTATCCCCCCGATGACTATGGGCGCGTCGGGGTACGCCTCCCGGGCGCGCTGGGAGTAGATTATAGTTCCTCTGTCGGGCCGCAGGCCCGGGCGGGCTCCGGGGGAAAAATCGTCCGAAGACCGGATCTTCCTGTTATGCGTGTACTTATTTATCATCGAGTCCATGTTCCCGGAGGAAACCCCGTAGAACAGGCGCGGCTTGCCGAATTTCCTGAAATCGTCGCAGTTCTCCCAGCGGGGCTGGGAAAGTATCGCTACCCGCAGGCCTTCCGCTTCCAGGACCCTGCCTACCAGGGCCATAGCGAAAGAAGGATGGTCGACATAGGCGTCGCCGGTTACCAGGACCACATCTACGGCGTCCCAGCCCAGTTTTTTTACTTCTTCGGGGGTGGCGGGCAGAAAAGACATCCTTAAATAGTAGCAAAAAGCCGCGTAGCACGGGGAAAGGGGGCCGGGCGGGCTTTTAGCGGAGCCGGCCGTCTCCGGATTCCGACTTGAGCTCATCTATATTATTTGTAATAATAAAGGGACGGGGGGGTTCCCCGCATTCAAGGAGAATCAAATGAAAAAACTTATTCTTACCCTCTGCATCCTGCCGCTGCTGGCGACCGGGGCCAAGGCCGACCCGTTTGAAGATTTTAAACTGCAGATACAGGCCCAGGGCGAAGCTCTGCTCAAGCCTTTCGCCGAGGATCTGGGCGGAATTATAGGAGCCAATGACTTTAATTCCGGCCGTGCGATAGGTTTCCCCGGCTTCGAGGCCGGTCTTGCCGCCACCCTTCAGTCCAAACCCGGCACGAATAACCGCATCCTCAGGGACGCGGATGTTAAAACTTTCGGCGCGGCTATGCTGCACGCCGGCGCGGCCCTTCCCTTTATAGGGGCGGATGTAATGGCGCGCGGGGTGGGCTACTCAGGCTTCTCCATAATCGGCGGCGGTCTGCGCTACCCGTTGCTTAAAAGCGGGACTCTGACCAAGTTCATCCCCGATGTCTCCGTGTCCGCCTATTACGACGTGATAAATTACGACTATTTCAAGGGCAGCCATATGTCCCTCGACGCCGCCGCTTCCTTCGATATCCCGGTCATAAAGCCCTTCGTCGGGGTGGGGATAGACCGCACGAAACTGGAAATAAAGAACGTCAACGCGGCGCTCAACGGAATTTCCGGAACTATCTCCAAACCCCGCTACACCCTGGGTATAAGGCTCTCGCCTATGCCTTTCCTGTACGTTTACGGGGCTTACAATATACTTCACGGACAGACCGGCTACTCAATGGGCGCCGGTGCTAAGTTTTAACTCGGCGGGACAGCCGGACGGCCGGGCGGCTTTTCTCAGAAAAGCTGCCGAGCGGTCTGACTTCCCAGCTGCCTATTACAAGGAGAACATCATGGAACCTAATCAGACTCAGAACACCGAAAGTCAGAAGTTTATAGAAATGGCCGGACAGTACGGGGCCAATAATTACCACCCCCTTCCCATAGTTATATCCACAGCCAAAGGCGTGTGGGTAAAAGACCCCGAGGGAAACAGATATATGGATATGCTCAGCGCCTATTCAGCGCTGAACCACGGGCACAGGCATCCGCGCGTAATTAAAGCTCTTACCGAGCAGGCAAAAAAGGTCACCCTGACCTCCCGGGCTTTCAACAATGACCAGATCGGCCCTTTCTTCAGGGAACTCTGCGAATTCACCGGCTATGAAATGATCCTGCCCATGAACACCGGCGCCGAGGCCGTGGAAACGGCCCTTAAAGCCGTACGGAAGTGGGGGTATAAAGTAAAAGGCGTACAGGAAGGGATGGCTGAGATAATAGTCGCTTCCAATAATTTTCACGGCCGTACTATTTCCATAATCTCCTTCTCCACCGAGCCGCAGTATAAGGACGGTTTCGGGCCCTTAACGCCCGGTTTTAAAGTAGTGGACTACGGCAATATAGAAGAACTTAAGGCCGCTATTAACCCCAATACCGCCGCTTTCCTGGTTGAACCCATACAGGGAGAGGCCGGTATTATAGTTCCGCCGGCCGGCTATCTCAAGGCCGCTTACGAACTGTGCAAAGCTAATAACGTACTTTTTGTAGCGGACGAGATACAGACCGGCTTCGGCCGCACCGGCAGGAAGTTCGCCTGTGATTACGAGAACGTAAAGCCGGACATGATAATAATGGGCAAAGCCCTGGGCGGGGGCGTAATGCCGATGTCCGCTGTGGCCTCCTCGAGATCCGTCCTGGGAGTGTTCAACCCCGGGGACCATGGCAGCACCTTCGGCGGCAACCCGCTCGCTTGCGCGGTGTCGCGTATGGCCCTAAAGGTCCTGGTCGAGGAGAAGCTGGTGGAGCAGTCTTTCGAGATGGGCCAGTATTTCATGGAAAAGCTGCGCTCTATCAAGGGCAAACATATCCAGGAAGTCCGCGGTAAAGGCCTGCTCATTGGGATAGAGCTGGACACCGCCGCCCGTCCTTACTGCGAGCAGCTGATGGCGCTGGGGCTGCTGGCCAAGGAAACCCACGACCATGTTATCCGCCTTGCGCCGCCCCTGGTCATAACCAAAAAAGAAATAGACTGGGCCTTCAAGCGAATAAAGAAAGTTCTGAAGGACTGACCGCCTTGCCGGAGGAGGGGGCGTCAGATTAACATTATCTGACGCCCCGCCTTTTAGGCCTGCACTCCGGATCTGCATTTTTTTGCGTCACCGATTATGACCGCAAAGCCAAAAACAAACAGACGGCTTTATTTCCAGGTAGTTTTCGCTACCGTGGTCTGGGGCGGGTCTTTTCCCTTTACTAAGTACCTGGTTACCGAGCTGTCACCTCTTTCTTTAGTCACCTTCCGCGCGCTCCTGGGCGCGCTCCTCCTGATCCCTCTCAGCGGCTCAAAACTTAGCGCCGGGGATTTTAAATTCAAATATCTGTGGAAGCTCGGAGTGATGTCCGTGCTCGGGGTTTCGGCCCAGCAATATCTGCAGGCCTATGCCCTTAAGTATACCCAGGCCTCTCACGCCGGCTGGCTCATCGCTTCCACCCCTATCTTAGTGGCCGGTTTTATGGCCGCGCTCGGCGAGAAAATAGGCTGGTATAAAGCGGGAGCTTTCCTGATGGGGGCCGCCGGCGCTCTGCTTGTGGTTTTCTCCAGGTCCGGGGCCGGGGCGTTCGCCCTGCCTTCCGCTCTCGGCGACCTTATTTTCCTCGGGACCTGCTTCTCCTGGGCTTTATACGTTATACTCGCAAAAAAATGGCTCAGCTTCTGGCCTCAGGCCAAAGTTACAACTCTCACAATGCTGGCGGCCCTGGCTACTCTGCTGCCGGCCTGGCTGACGGGGGGCGGGGTATCCGAGTTCTCGGCCCTCAGCCTGAAAGGCTGGCTGTGCCTGGTCTATTTAGGGGCGCTCTGCTCCTCTCTGGGCTACCTGTTCTGGAATAATTCGGTGGCCGGGCTGGGCCCGGTGAAGGCTTCGTATTTCCTTTATCTGGAGCCTTTCGCCACTCTGCTTTCCGCTTATCTTTTTCTCGGCGAGAAAGCCGCTTATTCCGCATTCGCCGGCGGCCTCCTGATCCTGGCCGGGGTTTACCTGGTCGGGCTCAAAGAGAAAGCTCCCGTAATTCTGAAGGGGGCTCCCGCGCATGCCTGACTATCCCGCCCTTAAAACCAGGTTCGGTGAAAACTGTTTATTTGACGTGCCCGCTGAAAGATTTACCACCTACCGCGCGGGGGGCAGGGCCGAGGTCCTGGTGAGCCCGGCGGACGCCGGGGAGATAGTATGGCTGACCGGCTGGTGCCGCGCTAATTCCGTGCCGCTCCTGGTGCTGGGCCGCGGCTCTAACGTGCTGGTTAGCGACAGGGGCCTGCCCGGAGTAGTCCTGCTTACCGAACGGCTTAGTAAAATAGAAGTCTCCGGCGGAGCGGTAATTGCCCAGGCAGGGGTCCTCTGGGACGAGGTCGCCCGGATCACGGCCGAGTACGGACTGCCCGGGCTTGAGAAAACCTCGGGCGTACCGGGTTCAGTGGGGGGGGCGCTGCGCATGAATGCCGGCGCGTACGGCCAGGAGACTTTTGACCGGCTGGCCTATATAGAAGCCGCGGATGCGGAAGGCAGGATTTTCCGGCTGCCGAAAAAAGACATTTCTTACGGCTACCGCAGGGTGCGGGGGCTCGAGGGTTTAGTCCTGCTTTCAGCCGGTTTCGAATTTGCGTCCGGGGAAGCTCCCCCGCTGCTTAAGGAGCGGTCCGTCGTGCTGGCCTCACGCGCCGCGAAGCAGCCGCTGGATTTCCCTTCGGCCGGAAGCGTTTTCAAGCGCCCTCCGGGGGATTACGCTTCGCGCCTTATAGACGCGGCGGGGCTCAAGGGGTTAAAAATAGGCGGCGCCGAGGTTTCCTCAAAGCACGCCGGCTTCATAGTTAATACCGGGGGCGCTGCCGCCGCCGATATCTACTCCCTGATGTGCGAAGTGCGCTCACGGGTGAAAGAGAAGACCGGCGTGGACCTGGAACTTGAACAGATACTGCTCGGAGATTTTTAAACTCAGGATCGGGGGTAAAATGAAGATATTCCTTTCTCTGCTGCTAATGCCGGCTCTGGCCTACGGGGCCGGCGGCGGCCTTTCAAAGGCCGACGCTCTTTTTTCAAAGAGCCTCTACCAGGAAGCCCTGGTGCTCTATTCCGCCGCAGCCGGTGCGCCCGGTGAGGAAGGCTTGAAGGCCAGTTACCGCTCGGTAGAATGCGAAGGCCTGCTCTCCCGCTACGGCGAGGCCGCCCAGCGCCTGTCGGACATGAAGCTGCCTTCAAATCCGCTCTGGCAGGGCCGCTTCCTGCTCCTGCGCGCCGAGACCGGACGGCTGTTCCTGCAGCAATACGGCTACTCCCTGCCCTCCGACACGGAGAAAGGAACCAAAGACGTCACCAAGCTCACTTCCGCCCAGTGGCGCCGGATGATAGAAGCCGATTATGATTCTCTCTGGGACCTGCGGCACGAACTTGTAAAACATTCCCTTGAAAACCAGGATTATTTCCTGGACTTAAAAGGCGCTAATCTGGACTACACGCCCACTCTCTGGGATTTCGCGGTATTGCGCTGGACCCAGTACCTGCTGGCGGAATCCGAAGCCGGCGGCAAACTGCCTGACGCCGAAGAAATAGCGGTAGCCGACTACAGGGGCGATTACAGTTCTTCCTCTCCCGCCGCTTCAAAGGCCGCGTCTATTTACAAGGACGCCGCCGGGCTAGGTTCCGGGCTGATGAACTTCTCCCGCGAATACTGGAAGATCCGGCGCCTGCTGATCCCTTTTGAACATGGGAGCAGGACGGTCATCCGCAGCCAGGATAAACTGCGCGCGGCGGCTATAGAGGTACTCAAAAACTGGGCCCGGACTTTCAATACTCCGCTGGCGCGGGCCTGGGCCGGTTACCAGGCGGGAGTGCTGCTGGGACAGAACCAGGATTTCGCCGGCGTGGTGGAGGCCTGTAAGAAAGCCGAGCTGGAGCTCCTGAGTTCAAGGCCCGCCTCCCTCTGCTCTAAAATGCGCGCGGAGATAGAGATGCCCCGGCTGGAACTTTACGCCTCTTTCGCGCCGCCCCCGGGCGGGAAAACCGTCAGGGTGAGCGCCCGCAATTTGCCCGTAGTCTATTTCCGCGCCTACAGGACTTCGCCCGCTGAAATCTCTTCGCTGGGCGCCGACACCGGCCAGGGGCTGGCCCGCGTCAGATATCTGCAGGAGGATGTTCTCAGGCGCTTTCTGGCGAGAAGAGCTGACCTGGAATGGGAGTCCGCGATCTCCTATCCCGCACCTTACGCCTATAAAGAGCAGGAGACGCCTTCTCCCGGTTTTAAGAAAGGCGTTTACGTGCTGGTAGCTTCGGGAGACAGCGGTTTCGAGGACGGCTCTTCGCTTATAAAAGCGGTCACTATTAATATTACCGATATTTTCCTGCTAGGTACTCCCGGGATAACCGGGGATCCGGAGAATATTTTGTATGACCCGGCTAACCCTTCCCGCGAGATCAAAGCCGATCTCTTCCGCCTTTATGCGGTAAACGCTCTTACGGGCAAGCCGCTTGCCGGCGCCGGCATAGACGCGTATTACCAGGGAACTTACAGCAGAAACTGGCAGCGGGTTCCGCTGAAGACTGGCCCCGACGGTTCAGCGGCGCTGAACCTGCCTTTGAAAGTTAAATATCCCGCTAACCAGTATTATTCCCTGGACCCGCTCCTCGCCCAGGGCGGGGCTTACGCCTACTGGAATTCCTACGCCTCTACAGGTCTGGAAGTCCCCGAGCCCGTAAAGATTTATGTTGAGACCGACCGGCCCGTTTACAGGCCGGGGCAGGAGGTTAAATTTAAAGTAACCACGCTCCTGAGGGAGCCGCGGGGTTACAGGACTTACGACGGGAAAGCGAAGCTGACTGTCACCGCGAGGGACGCGAACTGGCAGGAGGTCTATAAAAAGACCCTGCCTTTTACCGGCCTCGGCAGCGCTGCCGGCACCTTCAAGATCCCCGAGGGGCGGCTGCTGGGCCGGTATTCCCTCAGCGCCGGGATAACCGAGTACTCCCGTAATTTCAGCGGGGCCGTTAATTTCGGGGTGGAGGAGTACAAGCGCCCGGAGTTCGAGGTCAGCCTGGAAGAAGCGGCTAAGCCTTACCGCTACGGCCAAAAGGCCGAGATTACTGGCGCCGTTAAATATTATTTCGGTTCCCCGGTCCCGGGAGCCGCCGTTAAATACCGCGTGACGCGCTCGCGGTATGTGCCCTGGTACTGCTGGTACTGGAGCTGGTTCTACGGGGCCGGGGGTTCTTCCGAGATAGCTTCCGGAGAGACAAAGACCGGCGACGACGGCAAATTCACTGTAAGTTTCACGCCGGAGCCGGAAAGCGCCGCTTATGGGGATTATCCGTCCTCGTACCAGGTGCAGGCCGAGGCCAGGGACGCAGGAGGCCGTACTATAGAGGATTCCCGCACATACCGGGCCGGGGCCAGGGCCTATATGTTCGACATTACTCCGGAGGCCGGCTTTTTCACGCCGGAGCAGCCGGCCAGCCTCAGGGCCCGCCTGCTTGACCTTAACGACGTGCAGCAGGCCGGCTCAGCCAGCTACTCCCTGTACAGGATAGACCAGGCTCCCGAGGGAGACGCCGGCCAGTGGCAGTGGGGTTCTTTTGGCCGCAATCCCTCGCTGGAGCAGGCTTTCAGCAAAGCCCCCGACGGGCCCAGGCAGGACAAGGGGACGGTAAAATTCACAAAGGACGCCCCGGGCAGGATAAAGCTGAAAGCTCTGGCGCCCGGAGTATACCGCCTCAAACTTGAGGCTAAGGACCCCTGGGGAGGGAAAAGCGAGTCGCAGGTTATTCTGGTTTCAGCCTCTTCGCAGCCGGTCAGGAACGCCGCGCTCAAGCTTCCGCCCGTAGCGCTGTTCGAACGCTCCTCCTACCAGCAAGGCGAGCGCGCGCGGGTTCTGCTGGGCGCGGCCGCGCTGAAGGGCGTAAAGTATTTCGAGTTCGTGGCCGGCAACTATGTGCTTTCTTCAGGCATGCTGCGGGAGGGCGGGCTTTCGCTGCTTAGTTTTAAAGTGGGCCGC